>JBKCJY010000040.1:0-6546 GCA_046301455.1 Chitinophagaceae bacterium
GAGGGCAACAATTGTTTTTCCGCTGCCTACATCACCCTGCAGTAAACGGTTCATTTGATGACCACGTGCTGTATCCTGCCTTATTTCTTTTACCACCCGTTTTTGTGCACCGGTTAATTTAAAAGGCAGGTGTTTGTTATAGAACTCATTAAACAAATCACCCACTTTATCAAACACAATTCCTTTACTAAAACGGTGACGGTTGCTTTTAATCAATGCCATCCGTATTTGTGCCAGAAACAATTCTTCAAACTTCAACCGTTTTAATGCAGCTTCATAAGCTTCAGCATCTGCAGGAAAATGCAAGTGCAAATACGCTTTGTAACGATGCGGCAATTGAAGTGTTTGTACAATGCTCTCAGGTAAAATTTCAGGAATATCTTTTTCATGAATTTGCGGAAGCAGGGCAGCAGTTAATTTGCCAATGGTTCTGGCATTGAGGCCTTTTACTTTTAATTTTTCGGTAGTTGGGTAAATAGGCTCCAGTACATTTTTGCCTTCAGCATTTTCAGTGGTGAGCAAGTCAATCTCAGGATGCGTAATCTGCGGCTTGCTCATAAAGAAAGAGGGCTTGCCAAAAACGAGATAATCACTCCCAACCACCAATCGTTTCTCCACCCAGTTAATTCCCTGAAACCACACCAGTTCCAAAATACCCGTTGCATCTTTTACATGTGCTACCAAACGCTTGCCACGGTTTGCACCAATGATCTCCATATCAATCAACCGGCCTCTTACTTGTACAAAGTCTTGATTGAAGTTGATGGATGCAATACTGTCCACCTTTGTTTTATCAAGGTAACGGTAAGGAAAATGTTCCAGCAAATCACCAAAGGTGAAGATCGATAGTTCTTTCTTCAATAAATCAGCACGCAGGGGACCTACACCTTTGAGGTATTCAATGGGAGATGCTAATATGGAAGGAGCATGGCTCATTTGAGGTGGTGAAATTATGGAAGGAGAAGCAAGAATTAAAAAGTGAAAAGCAAGAACAACAAAAGAATTGGGGCGTGCCCTCAAAGCCACAGCACAAGGGCTATGCTTCGTTCGGTCGGGCTTTCCGCTATTACTCCTCGGCACATAGCCCAGCACAAACCTTCACCTGCGGGGTAGCCGCTGCAATCCCTGCCCGGACTATAATAAGGCGGGCCTCACTCAACGTGCCTCGTAGAATAAACAAATGCTTTTATGAATTCCTCCTTGGTAAAAAAGACACAACAAGGGCGGTGTGCAGTTTTTCTTCATTGCTCCTTTTATCGGCTGGGAGAACACCAGCAGAGGGGAACCCCATCCCAAAAACCTTGCCCGGGGAGTCTTACTACCTTCCGGCTGCGTCCATTCAGCCTCCTCTCAGCCTCCCATCTGCTCCCCATCTGCGCCCTATCTGGTTGCCCTGAGTCCCCCTTTTCCATAGCAACCCCCTCTTTTACCACTCTAAACCTGCAAAGTATTTTTAGGATTGGGTAATGCACTGCAGGCAAAAATCATTTTTGAAAAATTGAGCGTACCGGAGTAACACAAATTGATTAACCAGTAATCAAAAAAGAATGGCTGTTTTATAGTGCAGCCATCCTTTTTTATGTTCTGCTAACCATGAAAATTATCTACCCCACCGTTTGTAAAAAATCAACTGCAATTAAAAAAATAACAACAATACGGTATAGGAACACTTTCTTTTTTAAGCTAATATTGTGCAGTAAATCCCAAACAACAACATGAAGCTGCTCCTGCCGGTTTTATTGTCTTTCACACTCCAGGTTTCTGCACAGGCTCCCAAAAAACTGGCGTTAATTGTGGCGATCTCCAAATACAAACCCGGTACGGAGTGGAATGATCTGGCAAGTGCCAATGATGTGCCACTCATTAAAGAAGCATTGCTTAAACAGGGGTTTAAAGAAGCTGATATTGTGGTAATGAAAGATGCCGCCTGCACCAAAGAAGGCATCCTCAACGGCATCCAAAAACATTTGATTGAAAAAGCTGCTCCCGGCGATATCTGTGTATTCCACTTCAGTGGTCACGGCGAGCAGGTGTATGATAACAATGGTGATGAAGATGATGGCTATGATGAAGCACTCGTGCCTTATGATGCACCTATTGAATACCAGCCCGGCGTTGAAAAACATTTGCGGGATGATGATTTTGGAACCAAGCTCCAGGACTTACGGCTAAGGCTGGGCGAAAACGGTGAGCTTATTGTAATTGTTGATGCTTGCCACAGCGGCTCTTCCACACGTGGCAACAAAGGCAGCATGCGTGGCACTGATAAAAAATACCAGCCCGCCAACTATAAAGCACCTGTTGCAAAAACAAATAAGATCAACGAAAACCTTTTTGGTTTGGGCGATCGTAAAGCAGGAATGGCAAAAATGATTTCCTTCTTTGCATCGTCTTCAAGTGAACTCAACAGTCAGTATGAAAAAGATGGTGTGGAGTATGGCAGTTTAAGTATGGCGTTTTTTAAAACCATCAGCAACGCCAATAAACAAATGAGTTACCAGGCTGTGTTTGATCAAATCAAACTGGAGATGCGCAAATTTGGCTTGGCCCAGCATCCTGAAGCTGAAGGTGAAATGGATAAAGAAATTTTTGGTGGCAAGATGTTAACCAAACTGGATTATTTCTCACCGGAAACAGTGGAGAATACTACAATTACCATCAAAACAGGAACTGTATTCAATGTGTTTGAAGGCACAACAGTTAAACTTTATCCTGCTGATACAAGAGATACAGCAGATGTTACGCCCATCACCACCGGAAAAATTATTAAAGCGGGCGAGTTTAGTTCAACTGTTCAACTCAATGACAAAAAAGAGGAAGACGTCATTTCAAAAGCATGGGTGTTTTTAGATGAGGTCAACTTTGGTAATATGCAAATAGGTGTGCAGTTAAAAACAAACAGCACAGCACAAACCAAACTTGCTCAAATACTTAAAACCATCAAAGAAACAAAAGCTGCAACAACCGATGCAGATATTACAGTAACTGAAGAAAATGGTTTCTTCATTTTTACAGACAGCAGAACAGAGTTCTTACGACTGGATGTAAACATGGAAGATGCAAAACTCAAAGACACATTGCAGTACCGTCTCAAACATGTTGCATGGAGCAAATACTTCATCAATCTGCATAAAGTAGATACCAACATACGTGTTACGTTTAAAATGATTCCTGTAAAAGTTGTAAAGCGTAATGAACGTGGTGCAGTGAGTGAAACAATAGATGTTGACATCAACACCGTAAAAGATAAAGATGGAAACATCACATTTAAAGCTGATGATTATTATGTGTTGGAATTTACCAATAGCGGTCAGGAACGTTGTTACTACACCGTTGTAGAGATACAGCCCGATAATATTGTAAACAGTATTTACCCAAGTTACCGCATTAATGATAATGCAACAGGCAATTTCATTGAGCCCGATAAAACATTACGGAGCACAAGAGTATTTCGTGTGGGCCCACCCTATGGTGAAAACAGATTACTCATTATCACAAGCCGTGAGCCGTTAGACTTTCGCCCGTTCTTAAAAAAGAAAGATCCCAATGCATCTAAAACTCGTGGTAGTGGTGATGAAGGCAGTGTGGAAATGGATGTAATGAATACTTTTTTTGTAAACTTTAAAATTATTCCGAAACAATAAACTAAATTGCCGTAATTGGTGTCATCACCAACAACACAAAACATAAACTTTTTAAACTCTAATTTTTAAATCAAACAAAAACAAACACAATGAAAAAGTTAGTATTTCTCACACTGGCTATTATCGGTTTTACAATTGTATTCAGCAGTAATGTAAATGCACAGGAACGTAAAAAAGTAGCAGTTACTGCACAGGAAGTAAAAGAAAAGAAAGACCTTCCCGGTCCTGATGGCACTCCACGCCAAAAGAAAACACGTGGTTATTGCTATGTGTATTTCGACAATTTCACCGGCAATTATGTAGATATTTGGGTTGAAGGTATTTACCAGGGCCGTCTTTCTCCCTATGCAACTTCAGTTCGCATTGATGTATGGGTTCCCGGCAACTGGACTAAATGGTATGCACAAACTACTGATGGTGCACTTTACTGGAGCAATAACAGTTATTGCAACGATAGCCGCATATTCACTCTTAACTTAAAACGTTAATACATATTGTAAAGCGTAAACATCAAAGGGTATAAACGTTTGTTTATACCCTTTGATGTTTCCAGAAAAAGCTTTTGGTAACCGGCAAAGTAAATATGGCATACAATGTTGCGTCGCATTATTGTGCTGCGTCAATTCTCTTCATCATAATTTAAAGCACACCGCTTGAGAGGCGGCACTTTAATACGTAGAGCACATTAGCAAATAATTGTAATACTATCAACACAACTGCAAATCATGAAACGGCTCAAACGTTTTTTTACTGAATACCTCATTCTCAACTGTTTCATCTTTGTATGCGTGTGGCTGCTTTCATTATTGGTATTGAATGTTTCCTTCTTTGATCCATTTGCTGCGGCCTTTCATGATTTTACAATAACAGATTTATATTACAACAAACTCAAGGACCGTAATGAAATTTACAAAGGTCCTGTTGTACTCATCAATGCCGAAAATAAGAACCGTAAAGAGCTGGCCTTCCTGCTTCAATCAGTACAACAGGCCCAACCAAAAGTAGTGGCATTGGATATTATTTTCCCCGACCGTAAAGGCGATGACGATTCACTGCTTCGAAATGTTTTCAATCAGTATAACAACTTTGTGCTTCCCTCCTATCCCGATTTTGAAAAACCATCGCAGGGCATTTACAATCACAGCTACTTTACCAATGAAAAAAACAATTATATAGTTTTTGAAGGCGATGATAAAGAAACAGCAACCATACGCCATTATTATCCGTTCAAAGATGAACAACAGGCATTTACCACCGGCATCGTTCAAAAATTCAATACTGCCATCTATCAAAAATTACAAGCGAAAAAAAACAAACGTGTTGAAATACATTACTTCGGGAACCTTCCCAACTTCAGCTATTTTAATTTTGATGAAGTAATGCAACCTGATTTTAATACCGCATCGCTCACGGGAAAAATTGTTTTGATTGGTTATCTCGGTCTGCCCGGCAGCAACCTTGAAAATAAGATTGATGAGGATATGCTTTTTACACCGATTAATCAAAAACTAAGCGGTCGTAGTTATCCGGATATGTATGGTTGCGTGGTACATGCTAATATTTTGCGAATGGCAATTGAAGATGATTACATCAGAGTCGTTTCTCCATTCTGGAGTTTTGTTATTTCATTTTTCTTTATTTGGTTTATGCTGCCATCATTCTGCGGCTTATTTTTTAAAGGTGATATTTGGTTTAATGGTCTGGGCACAGGTGTGCAGTTGATAGGTAGTATTCTGTTTGTGTTTATTACAATTATGGTGTACAGGTATTTAGATACAAAGTTTGATCCCGGTTTGCTGCTTGCTTGCTTTGTACTGTTGCCCACCTTTATTAATTTGTATGAAGTATTATTAATGTTCCTGGCGCATAAACTCAAACTGCCCATACGTTCACGTTTTTTAAACAAAGAATATCATGATTAAAAGCATCATCATAGGTATTGTTTGTTCAATACAGTCATTATTTACAATGACTGGAGATGGATTGCTATTATATCATGTAAGCAAACAGGTACATTGGATGCATGACGGCAAAAAAGATGTAGCAAAGCGTGGTGTATTTTTATTGCCAAAGCATAGCCTTGTTATTACAGTGCAATCAAACGTAATGCTTGTGCAGCAGGATGGCAAATCAATGATGATAGACAAGCCGGGCACTTATACCTACAGCCAGATAAAAAAGCTGATGCAAAATTTGAAAGCAGAAAGTGTTTCTAAAAATTTCTTTGCTTATGTGTTTGATAAATTTTTATCGGGTGATGGTGATGAAAAGCAAAAAGTAGCAGCCGTTGTGTATCGTGGTAAAAAAGTAATGCTTTCCCCTGCTGACAGCAGCTTTGTTTTTGCAACACCGTTGCTCACATGGAAGCCTGAACAATCATCAATTCCATATAAAATTGAAATCACCATTAATCAAACTGTTTTTGATACCATCATCCGCAAACAAACATCCATCACAATTCCTCAACGTTTCCTCAACCATCAACCAAAGCTCATTCACTGGAGTTGTTACCCGGCCGACAGCAAACAGAAACCACAACCCTTTGTTTTACTGATTCCTAAAAAAGAAGATGCAGCTACCATTCAGCAACAAGTGGCTGTGCTTAAAAAGAATTTCAGCTACAATTCACAACTGCTTCAGCTAATGAAGAATGATTTGCTGATGCAGTGGATCGCTGCTTATCAATTGAAATAAAGATCATTTTACATACAAATATAAAAGCCGTTGAATGATTCAACGGCTTTTATATGTATTTACAATTTACTTATCATTTAATAAACACTTTACCTGTAGCAAGTCGCTTTCCGCTCTTATCAGTAAGCTCAACCAGGTAAATTCCGCTTCCACGTGCCTGTATTGTTACCAGCATCTGTGTATAAGGTGCATTTACACTGTATAACTG
>JBKCJY010000041.1:0-2444 GCA_046301455.1 Chitinophagaceae bacterium
GTAAATGCCATTAAACAAATGACAATTACAGATGCCATCAACATCATACGTGGGCCAAAAGATGGCGCTACCAATTACTTCAAACAAAAAACAACTGAAGCTTTGATACAGGCTTTTACACCTGTGGTAAAAAACAGTTTGGACAAAGTAGAAGCCACCAAATATTATGGTGATCTGATGAATACCTATAACAGTTTTCCTACCACACGCAATAAAATTAACCCTGATTTAACCAGTTATGTTGTAAACAAAGCTGTGGATGCGCTCTTTGATCAGATAGCAAAAGAAGAGCTGGAGATCCGTGAAAACCCAATTAAACGCACTACTGAAATTTTGAAAAAAGTGTTTGGTGCAGCATGGAATTAGGATCTACGAAAAGCTATGAGTAAAAGAGATGATTAACATAATCATCTCTTTTTTTAGTTTTTTAATAATGTATACGCCTTTGCAATCTCCGCACCCGCTTTTGCATTGTGTTTAATTAATGCAATATTAGCGGCCAGACTTTCACCTTTTGTATGTTCAGCAATGTATTGAAGTAAAAAAGGTGTTACTTCCTTTCCTTTGATTTGTTGTTGTGCTGCTGCATGCAATGCTTGTTGTATATGCACTTCCATTTCTGAAGCAGGCACTTCGTATTGTGCAGGTACAGGATTCGCAATGAGCACAGAACCTACTAAACCCATTTGCCATTTGCTATACATGAGTTGTGCAATTGCCTTTGCATCATCCAATAGTAATGGAGTTTTGAAACCACTTTCTCTTGAATAAAAACTTGGAAACGCATCTTGACCAATTGTTATAACAGGAATTCCTTTTGTTTCAAGATACTCTAATGTTAACCCTATATCCAGAATTGATTTTACACCGGCTGAAACAACTGCAACAGAAGTTTGCGCCATTTCAGTTAAATCAGCACTTATGTCCATACTGTTTTCCGCACCACGATGTACACCACCAATTCCACCTGTTACAAAAACTTTGATGCCGGCCATTGCTGCAATACGCATCGTTGCAGCAACTGTTGTTGCGCCTAGTTTATTTTGTGTGAGTACATAAGGCATATCACGCAGACTAACTTTCCATACATCCTTTGCTTTTGCAAATGTTTCTAATTGAGCTACTGACAAACCTACATAGCATTTCCCATTCATGATGGCGATGGTAGCAGGCACTGCTCCTGCATCACGAACCGCTTGTTCTACTGCCAAAGCAGTTTCCACGTTTTGCGGATATGGCATACCGTGTGAAATGATGGTTGATTCCAATGCCACAATAGCACGACCTTCTTTTAAAGCGGGTACAACCTCAGGATGTATTTCTAAATACTCATTCATGTGTATATTTTAATGGTTTTTGGCCACATAGTATTCGCCATTACAAAATTTTCATTTCCGTTAAGTATAAAAATGAATATTTTGTAATGGTTTATTTCATGCTTCAGGAAAATAATGGGGAACAAGATTCAACAGTTGTTCCCTGTTTAAATGTGTGGCAATAGCGCCATTCACCTGTAAAATTTCTGCACTTAACGAATGTGCAATCTTTAAACATTCTATATCTTCTTTTCCTAAATGTTTACCCAGCAAAAAACCACTGAGTGAACCATCACCTGCCCCTGTACAATCAACTACTTCCACTAACGACGCATGCAGTGAAACAGATTTTTCTTTACTCATAATACTACTGCCATGTATTCCATTATGCAGCCAAATGTTTTGAATGCCACGTTCCAGCAATGCATCTACATGCTTTCGTGTACCATGTACTTCTTCACCACATATTACCGGCAGTTCATCTTCATTGGGTGTTACCAAATACAATCCATCAAGATTCATATTTGCAAGTTTGCTTGCAGGAGGTACACTCACCGGTTCAATAATAAATGGTATTCCGGTTTCTTTACTAAAGGCCAGTAGCCATTCCATACTTTCAACTGATACATTAGCATCAGCTAAAATATAATCAGCACTTAAAAGTAATGCACGCTGTTGCTGCAGATAAGAAGGTGAAATCAGATGCACAGCGGCATTGGTTAAAAAAGCAGTGTATAGAGAACCATCACGATCAAGTATTCCTGTGTATTTACCACTTAATCCTTCAATGGTAACAGAACCACCTAACCTCACTCCAGCATTTGTACAAACCTGTTTCAACCAATTGCCATCGCTGTCATCACCAAATACGGAGATCAATTGTACCGGCACTTCCAGCAGTGCCAGTTGATGTGCAATGTTCCTTGCAACACCTCCCGCTGTTTTTGTAACCAGCGCATCATTGGTTGTAGCGTTGAGAATGGTATTAGTGGCATGAAAGAGTTCATCCACAAGGGCTGCTCCTATACAAACAATTGGTTTTGGCATGCAGCAAAAGTAAGTGCAATCGGCTTTTCATAATAAAATTCATGTAATAGAAATAGCATTTGATAGTAATTATTATATCAA
>JBKCJY010000042.1:0-2687 GCA_046301455.1 Chitinophagaceae bacterium
CTTATTGTAAAAGCGAAATCGTTGCATAACCGAATATAAGTTAAAGTTTTGAGCAACAGTATAAGCCTTAAAAAAGCAATGAAAGGAGCAGCTACCTGAGACCCTTCTTTTAATTTAACCTTTTGACTTTTTTATTTTCAAATCACCTCCCCGTTCATCATCACTTTCGCAATCAAATCACTCCCAAAAGCATAAGGAATATAATTGATGGATGGAATCGGCTTTGTAAAAATAAGATTCGCTTTTTTACCAATTGAAATACTGCCAACTTCTTCTTCAAGATTCATAGCAAAGGCTCCGTTTACTGTAGCAGCATTAATAGCTTCCTGCGGCAGCATTTTTAATTGTATGCAGCTCATACTTACAACAGTGTTCATATTACCACTGGGTGATGAACCTGGATTAAAGTCACTTGCCAGTGCGACAGCAGCACCTGCATCAATTAAAGCACGTGCAGGTTGATAATTCATTCGTAAAAAATAAGCAGCAGTAGGCAACAATGTACCGATGGTGTTGGAGCTGGCCAGTGCAGCGATATCATCATCTGTCATCGTTTCCAAGTGATCAACAGAAACGGCATTGAGTTCAATTGCTTTTTGCAATCCACCGATTGAGCTTAGTTGATTGACGTGCAGCTTTGATTTTAAACCATACTTAGCTGCGGCATTGCATACTGTTTCCATTTCCGCAACTGAGAAAAAACCGTTTTCACAAAACACATCCACATAATCAGCCAGTTTTTCCAATGCTATATTTGGAAGCATTTCGTTGATGATGAGATTGAGATAACCCTGATGATCATCTTTGTATTTTAACGGATAGGCATGAGCGCCCAAAAAAGTAGCCCTAATAGGAATGGGTGCATTTTGTTTGAGACGTTTTATTACACGCAGCATTTTCAACTCCCCTTCCACGTTTAAACCGTAACCGCTTTTAATTTCAATTGCACCTGTACCCAATTGCAACAATTCCAATAGGCGCTCACATGCCAAATCATACAAAGTATCCTCACTCATTGCATTAAGCTTATTTGCAGAGTTGAGGATGCCGCCGCCTTTGCCTGCAATTTCTGCATAGCTCATACCCTGCAGTTTGGCAACAAATTCATCTTCACGGCTTGCTGCGAAAATCAAATGCGTATGACTGTCGCACCAAGCAGGTAAAACAGTTTGACCAGAAGCATCAATAACCGTTTCAAAGTTTTCTTCACTCTCTGTAAATTCTTCCATTGAACCAAAATCAGCAATAAGTCCGTTTTCTGCAATGAGGTATGCATTCTCCTTCACAGTAAGTTTGGCAAGCTCATTGCCACGCAGCAATTTATTTTTGTGGCAAACGCCGGCGAGTTGTTTAATATGTTTAATGAGCGTACTCACGACCTAAAAGTAGTGCTTTCTTTCAATATCAAGCAAGTATGAAAAAGAGGGATTATTTAAGTTTTTAATCATGATTCTCTTTACTGCAACATTACTCAAGTTTGAAGAGAAAGATGAAAAAGCAGGCTGGACTTATATTGAAATTTCATCTAAACTGGCAAAACAACTTAATCATTCGTTAAGAAAAGTTTTCGTGTTAAAGAAAAGCCGGATGCTTTTGCATTCTATGCGTGGACTTCTTCCTTTGGGCAAAGGTAATTTTATCGTTCCATCAAAAACAGAAATGAAAAAAGCGATTAAAAAAATGCAAGAGCAACGGTACAGGTACAAATGGCATTACAATCTAAAGGTAAAAAATTGGACAAAGAGTTTGTAGATTATTTGAATGATGAAACCAAAGCACTGGAATTTTTCAACACTCACACTAGCTCTCACAGGAATTATTTTAGTAAATGGATTGAAAGTGCAAAAACAGCCGAAAGAAAACCCAAACGAATTGCTTTGGCAGTGAATGCGCATGCAAAAAATGGGGTTACACTGAAATTATCCGAGCAAATATGAAAGATAAATAACCCATCCTGCTTTACTATTTATTTATCGTGCCAGTTTAACTTCTCCACAAAAACATACGTTAGTGTGAACAACTGACTGGGTTACTTTTTTTGGAATAGATGTATTAATAGCTGAGATATTGAGTTTTTGTGTGAACAAACACTTATTGAATAATTAAAGCTAATAAAATGGTACAAAAAACTTACTACAAAACAAAAGATTACGTAAAAGTAAAATTTGCGGTTGTTGCAGAAAATGCTGAAACAATTGAAATATTGGGTCTTAACAGCGATTGGGGAAATTCCATCATCATGAAAAAAAAGAAAGATGGAACTTTTAGTGCTGAAGTAAATCTTCCAAAAGAGAGCAAACACGAATTTAAATACCGCATCAATGATGCTGAATGGGTAAATGAACCTGAAGCCGATGGTGAAGTTGCCAATGAATTTGGCGGCAGCAACAGCGTGCTGGCAGTATAAGCCGTTGCAAACCGTTTGCATAACCTTTAATAAATACTATAGATCACCTTAAAGCGTTTCATTTTGGAACGCTTTTGGTGTTATATTTCATTTTAAAATGAAACTTATGCAACGTTTCATTTTTTTGTTGCACTTATTACAGCATTTGCACTCACTCCCACTACTTCGTGCAAAACAGTAGCACGTGCAGCTGCACGTTACTGGACCAATCGGCAAATCAAAGAGTTTATGGGTAATTGCCAGGAAAAAACATCAAACCTTATTGGTGATGAAAAAGCTA
>JBKCJY010000043.1:0-7833 GCA_046301455.1 Chitinophagaceae bacterium
ATGAGCATTATTGATATACCGAATGATGTTTTACTTGCCAATTATTCAAAACAGGTGTATGCAAACACGCCTTACACAAAAGAAAAAGAAACACAATCAGAAGGTGAAGCAGGCAATCCCATTCCTATGAAAGTGGGCGATGCATCACCCATTAAATATGTGTTTTATATTATTAAAGAAAACAGAACTTACGACCAGGTATTGAGTGATGTGCCCGGTGGAAATGGTGATACATCTTTATTATTGTTTGGCGAACGTATTACTCCTAATCAACACAAGCTGGTAAAAGAGTTTGTTTTACTTGATAATTTTTATGTGGATGGCGAAGTGAGTGCTGATGGTCATAACTGGAGCCTTGGTGCAAATGCGAATGACTACTTAGAAAAAAATTGGGTAACAAGCTATGGTGGTCGTGGAGGTACTTATGATGCAGAGGGCACAAGAGAAATTGCCAATAACAAAATGGGATTCATCTGGGATTTTTGCAAACGTGCAGGTATCAGTTACAGAACATACGGAGAGTTTGCTGATGATTATAAAGCCAACATTCCGGTTTTGGAAAATCATTTCTGCCCCTATTTTACCAGTTGGGATGAAAGTGTAAGAGATACCACACGTTTTTATCAATGGAAAAGAGAGTTTGATTCCTTGCTTGCAAAAAATGCGGTACCACGTTTCAACTCATTACGTTTTATCAATGATCATACAGAAGGTTTGCGTATCGGCCGCCCTACTCCGTTTGCACACGTGGCCGACAATGATTGGGCTGTTGGTTTATTTGTAGAATATCTTTCTAAATCACCTATCTGGAAAGAGAGTGTAGTGTTTATAGTAGAAGATGATGCACAAAACGGTCCTGACCATGTGGATGCTCACAGAACAACTGCTTATGTTGCTGGTGGATTTGTAAAACGTAATTATGTTGACCATACTTTGTATTCCACTTCATCTATGTTGCGTACTATTGAATTGATTTTGGGTTTACCACCCATGAGTCAGTATGATGCAGCAGCAACACCGATGTGGAGATGTTTTTCTTCAACACCTAATCTCACACCGTTTGTATCTGTTCCTTCCAATGTGAATTTGAATGATGTTAATGAAAAAGTATCTGCATGGAGTAAGCTGGGTGAAACATTTGATTTCACCAAAGAAGACCGAATACCTGATTTAATTTTCAGTGAAGTGATATGGAAAGCGGTAAAAGGTGAACACAGTGTAATGCCGGCACCCAGAAGAAGTGCATTTGTAAAGATGACGGAGGAAGAAGATGAGGATGGTAAGGAAAAAGAAGAAAAGAAAGTGAAAGGCAAAAAGTAAAGAAACGTTCTTTATGAAATCAGAGTGCCTGTTAATTTGTTGCTTACTTCTTTTTACTTCCTGTCTTTATGCACAGGAAGACACAACGAGTAAATCATTGTCAGAAGTAGTTGTTTCAGCTGCACGCACCCAGCAACAGGAAATAAAACTTCCGTATGTAACCAATACCATCAACCGAAAAGAACTCAATCACTTTCAGCCACGCACCACACCTGAAGCATTAATGGGCACTACAGGTGTGTTTTTACAAAAAACAAATCATGGCGGCGGCTCAGCATTCATCCGTGGAGTAACAGGCAATCAAACATTGATATTGGTTGATGGCATTCGTTTGAATAATTCCACTTTTCGTTTCGGCCCCAATCAATATCTCAATACAATTGATGTATTTACCATTAAGCAAATTGAAGTGGTGAAAGGAACAGGGTCTGTACAATACGGCTCTGATGCACTCGGTGGTACTATTCAAGTGCTTACAAAAGATGCACAATTTAATGAAACAAAAAAATGGAGTGGTAGTGCACATACGAAGTTCATGAGTGCAGGCATGGAGCAAACAGGCAGAGGTGAATTTAACTATAGCAGCAACAAGTTGGCAGCAACAGGCGGTGTTACCATCAGAAACTTTGGAAACATATTGGGCGGTGACACAACAGGTTTTCAAAACCCCAGCGGTTATAATGAATGGGCTTATGATGTAAAGTTGAAATTTTTACTTAAGAAAAATATAGAACTCACAACCGCCCATCAACTACTGCATCAGCAAAACGTGCCTGTATATCACAAAGTAAAATTGGAAAATTTTTTACTGAATGAAATGAATCCGCAGCAACGAATGCTCTCTTATGCAAAGCTGAAAATTGAAAACAGCAATCCATTTATCAAAACAATTGAACTCACGGCTTCACATCAGCAAACAAAAGAAGGAAGAAACAGTCAGAAAAATGGCAGCGCAGTTTTAAGAAAAGAACTGGATGAAGTAAACACAGCCGGATTTACAATCGATATACAATCTGTTTACAACAAACACTGGTCATCCAGCTCAGGAATTGATTTGTACATAGACAAAGTAAACAGCTCAAGAGCAGACATCAACACTACCAATCAATTAAAAGCTGCTAAACGTGGATTGTACCCTGATGGTGCATCGTACGGAAATTATTCTTTGTTTTCACTGCATCAATTGCAATGGCAGAGACTTCGGTTGAATGGCGGCGTTCGTTACAACCTGTTCAATATAAGAATCACTGATACAAGTTTGGGGAAAGTACAACTCCATCCTTCAGCTTTTGTGTTTAATGCGGGCGCTGTTTATGCCATCACACAAAAACATAATGTATTTGCATCGTTCAACAACAGTTTCCGTGCACCCAATGTGGATGATATGGGCACACTCGGCATTGTTGATTTCCGTTATGAACTGCCTGCTTATAATTTAAATCCTGAACGCTCTTATAATTACGAAGCAGGTTACAAATACCGAAGCACTAAATTCAATTTCACCGCAACTGCTTTTTACATGCAGTTGAATCAACTCATTACAAGAGTTCGGGTGCAGGGTGAGCAAATCAACGGTTACAATGTGTACGTCAAAGAAAATACTGACCGTGCTTTTATCCGTGGTGCAGAAGCAGAAGCGGAAATTGAAATCATCAACGGGCTGAAATTACAAAGCGGTGTGGCTTATGCTTACGGGCAAAACAAAACACGTAATGAACCTTTGCGTCGAATTCCACCGTTTAACGGAAGAATACGTTCCACTTATTCAAAAAACAAATGGTTTGCCGCTGCTGAAAACTGGTTTGCTTCCAAACAAAGCCGTTTGGCACAGGGCGATAAAGAAGACAATCGTATTCCGCAGGGCGGCACGCCTGGTTTTGATGTTTGGAATGTAATTGCAGGTTACGAATGGAAACAGTTGCGTGTGCAAACAGGGTTGCAAAATCTTTTCAATAAAGATTACAGAACACATGGTAGTGGTATTAATGGTTATGGCAGAAGTGCATGGCTTCACATACAATTCATATTTTAGTAACAATGAGTTGATACTGTGATTATAGTTTTCGCTTTTAAAACAAAGCAGAATGAATAAAGAAAAAGCCATCAGCTATGCTGATGAAATTATTGAGCTGTATCAAAAACACGGCGGCAATGAATATTATGGTGAACCTGTAACTCAACTGCAGCATGCCTGCCAAAGTGCAGAACTGGCTAAGCAACAGGGTTGTAATTTGGAGATGATATTAGCTGCGTTCTTGCACGACATCGGTCATATATGTGTGGCGCACCATAAAGTACAGGTGATGGATAATTATGGTGTGATGAATCATGAAAAAATCGGCGCTGCCTTTTTACGGAATAGAAAATTTTCTGAAAGATTGATTCAACTGGTGCAGGCACATGTAAGTGCAAAGCGTTATCTCACGCACAAAGATGAATGCTACTATCAGCAACTGTCTGAAGCCAGTAAACAAACTTTGGTTTACCAGGGTGGAAAAATGACTCAAGATGAAGCATTGGTGTTTGAGTGTGACCCTTTGTTTGACCAAATGATTGCCATGCGTAAGATTGATGAACTGGCAAAAGATGAAACGATGGAGCCTGGTGATTTAAACTATTATCATCGGCTCATTATTGATCACTTAGCAAATCAACCAACACCTGTAACATTTTAATTTATCAATCATTTATAAATCAAAAAAAATGTCAAACTACTCTCTCGTTGTTTTTGATATGGCAGGCACTACAGTAAGAGACAAAGGCAATGTGGCAGAATCCTTTATCAATGCTTTGGCGCTGCACAATATCAACATTCCCGTTGAAGAAGTTAACAAAGTAATGGGCTGGCGCAAAAAAGAAGCTATCAAAATGTTGCTTCAAAAATTTCATACAGTTGATGAGGTATTAATTGAAACCATTCATGAACAGTTTACGCAAAACATGATTAACTTTTACAAAAATGATGAAGATCTGCAACCGCTTCCCTTTGCTGAAGATGTGTTTAAAACACTCCACAATCAGAAAATTAAGGTTGCGTTAAACACGGGTTTTACAAAAGCCATTACAGATGTATTGCTTGAAAAACTCAATTGGCAAAACGGCAACGTGGTGGATGAAGTAATTGCAAGTGATGAAGTAAAGGAAGGAAGACCTCATCCATACATGATTCAGGAATTAATGAAACGCCATGGAATAGAAGATGCTTCATCTGTTGTAAAAGTGGGCGATACAGAAGTAGATATATTGGAAGGACGCAATACAGGCTGTGGTTTAGTAGTGGCCATTACAACAGGCGCTTATACAAGGGAAGCTTTGGAAGAATATCAGCCGGATAAAATTATTGACAGCCTACATGAACTTCCTTCCTTAATTTTATGAGCGTGAGTCTGCCACACACTTCATCGCCGGTTTCTCTTTCATCCAAACAAATTCAAACTGCTTTGTATGCGGCATTGATTGCGTTTTTAACGTATGCATCCGTATATGCATATCGCAAACCGTTTACGGTTGGTTCGTTTGGCGATTTACAATATTGGGGTGTGCGTTATCAAACACTACTTATCATTTTTCAGGTGATAGGTTATATGCTCAGTAAGTTTTACGGAATCAAATTTATTTCAGAACTGAAACGTATGGGCAGATGGAAGACAAGTGCAGTGCTCATTGGAATTGCATGGCTCAGTTTATTTCTCTTCGCTTTATTGCCACCGCTAGCAGGCTTACTATGTTTCTTAGTAAATGGATTTGTACTTGGATTTATGTGGGGTATTGTGTTCAGTTATGTAGAAGGAAGACAAGCTACTGATTTTATTGGTTCAGCAATGGCAGTGAGTTTTATTTTTGCAGGTGGTTTTACAAGAAGTGTGGCCAAATGGTTATTAGTAGAATGGCATGTGAGTGAATGGTGGATGCCATTTCTTACAGGTTTGATTTTTGCTGCGCCCTTAGCACTGTTTATTTATCTGCTTGAAAAAATTCCCGCACCAAATGTTGATGATGAACAGGAGCGTACCAGACGTGTAAGCATGACGGCTGCTGACCGTAAAAGTGTTTTAAAATTATTTGGCGGAGGTTTAATAATGATTACTGCCACCTATGCTTTCCTTACCATCATCCGTGATTTACGTGATAATTTTATGAGCAATATCTGGAATGATTTGGGATATGGCGGCAATTATAAAATTTTTGCATCTACTGAAACCATAACATCTATTGTAGTACTCATCATCATGAGTTTACTTGTATTGATACGCAGAAACATGAAAGCATTTCGTTTGATTCATCTAGTGATAATTGCTGGCTTTTTGCTTTCAGGTATTTCATCTTTTTTGTTTAAATACAACATGCTTGATGGTGCGTTGTGGATGCAATTAGTGGGTATGGGTTTGTACATGGCTTATATTCCGTTTAACTGCATTTTTTTTGAACGGATGATTGCTGCATTTAAAATTAATGGCAATGTTGGTTTTTTAATTTACATCGCTGATGCATTTGGATATTTAGGCAGCGTAATCGTAATGCTCAGTAAAGAACTCTTACACATAGAGGCTAACTGGTCATCATTTTACAGCAATGCGGCGCTGCTCTGTGCCGTTATTGGTATTGCAGGAACTTTCTTTTCGCTTTCCTATTTCAATAAAAAATATCTCAAAGGCAAATCACCTTATTATGAGTAACACACAGGCAATTGTAATTGGTGCAGGCATAGTGGGTTTGGCTACTGCACGTGCATTGGCGTTGAAAGGTTTTAATGTAAAAGTTGTTGAACGTAGCAGTAAAGCCATTGGCGCATCCGTTCGCAATTTTGGAATGGTGTGGCCCATCGGTCAGCCCAGTGGTGAATTGTATGAACGTGCTTTACGAAGCAGAAGTATATGGAAAGAGTTTTCTGATGAAGGCGCCTTTTGGAGCGATGCTATTGGCAGTTTGCATGTAGCATACAATGAAACAGAATGGAAAGTGCTGAATGAATTGTATGATGTTTATAAAACAACAAGACCTGTTCAATTGCTCAAGGCTGATGCGGTGTTGAGCAAATCAGAAGCAGTGGTGAAGAATGGATTAATGGGGGGATTCTACAGTGCTGATGAATTGATTGTGGACCCCCGTGAAGCAATTGCTGCATTGCCATCCATTTTGGAAGAGAAATACAATGTTGAATTTTATTGGGACAGATGTGTCAGTTATATTTCAGAAGGTACTGTTTATATTGGCAACGAAGAACAGTATGATGCAGATATTATTTTTATTTGCAGTGGTGCAGATTTTGAAACTTTGTATCCTGAATCCTTCAAAGAATATCCGCTCACCAAATGCAAACTGCAGATGCTGCGTGTGGCAGCACAACCACATGATTGGCGTATTGGCCCTGCATTGTGCGGGGGTTTATCCCTCATTCATTACAAAAGTTTTGCAGAAGCGCCATCCTTACCACAATTGAAAGAATTATACGAAACAGAAATGAGCGCTTACCTGGATTGGGGCATTCATGTAATGGTTTCACAAAATGCAAAAGGCGAATTAACCGTTGGTGATTCGCATGAATACGGAGCCACACATGAACCTTTTGATAAAGCCTTCATCAATGAAATGATAATGAATTGCCTCAAAAAATTTGCACAGTTTAAAGATTGTCGTGTGATTGAAACTTGGAATGGCATTTATCCCAAACTCACTAATGGTGATACAGAATTGTTTTTTTCACCTGAAGCGGGTGTGTATGTTTTGAATGGTTTAGGCGGCGCAGGTATGACTTTGAGTTTTGGATTGGCAGAGGAGGTGATTAAGGATTTATGATTGATTACTGACAATTTTAAAAAAACCGTTCATCCGCTCTTAGCTTCATCAATCAAAGAAACTTTCATGCTGCTTCAAAGCAATTACCTTTGGCCATTAAATAGAAAGGAATTGAGTCAACCCGCAGCAAAGAAAAAAGTTTTTGATTTTAGTTTATTAAAACGCATCCTTGCGTATGCATCCCCCTACAAACAAAGGTACCATGCATCTATTGTACTGGCTATTGTACTGGCCATCATGTCGCCCCTTCGTCCATGGTTGATTAACAAAACGGTGAATGATTACATTCAGAACAGTGTAGCACAAATGCTCATTGTTATTACGGTTATTCAAATCGGTATCATCATTCTTGAAACTGTTTTACGTTTTTTCTTTTCTTACTTTACTGCATGGCTGGGACAAACAGTGGTGAAAGATTTACGTATACAGGTGTATCAAAAAATTGTGGGACTCAACTTAAGGCAATTTGATAAAACACCCATTGGTACACTCACCACAAGAACCGTAAATGATATTGAAACCATCAGCGATATTTTTGCTGAAGGTTTTATTCCTATACTTGCAGATTTGCTTACTATCATTGCCGTACTGTTTACCATGTTTGTAATGAACTGGCAATTAACTTTAATTTGTCTTATCCCCTTCCCTATCTTAATTATTGCAACTTATTATTTTAAAGAAAGTGTAAACAAAAGTTTTCACAGTGTGCGTAATGCC
>JBKCJY010000044.1:0-3368 GCA_046301455.1 Chitinophagaceae bacterium
GTTTGGGCCTGGGCTTCTGAAATTTTGTACTGGATTTCAATATTTGTGATGGCCTATTTTTATATCATGAGCGGAAGATGGAAGGGAAAAGTGATTTGAATGTTTTTTTTTAATTTGAGTAATGATCGTTGGCAAATTGAACAGTTTTATAAGCAAGTAAAACCCTTATAAGTCTTACTTCAAAGATCCATTAATTGGTAATCATTCTTTTTAAGACAGAGACTCTAAGCCTTATTACATGCACCCACTAAACATAGCTTTGAAACAAAAAACTTATAAATAAATTATGGTACTGATCAATTATTTAAAAGACTTTCAGCAGGCGGACAAATTGAAAAGTCGATTACTGACAGCACCTGGGGTACTTATTTTGGGATATTTCGTAACAAATATGGTATTGAATGGATGGTAGATTTTGATCCAAACTATATAGGACCAAGTTAATGGAAGAAAAAGAATGAATACCGGCAAAGAGCTTTTGTAGTTGAAATTCTAATAAATGTAAATTTCAAACACACCAATCTCACTTATACATCAACAAGAAATACCGGTTTGTTTTTTTTGAACATTTGAAATTTTTCTTCCATATTTTTTATTCTACGTTTTTGAAAACACAGTTGTGCTTTCCCTGTTTTGGTAACACCATTTATACCTGCCAAACCCTGGAAAGCCCATTTTTTATTTTGCCTGTTTCTTTTGTGCCAGTTTTCTTTCTTTATTTTTCCTGAAGGAAAAATATAATGTTGCGCATCTTTTATAAAATAATAACTGTGCGGATACTCTGTAACACCAACCGCCCATTCAAAAACAGGTGCCAACCCAGTTGAAGTAGAAGGATCAATACTGTAAAAAACAGTTTCATTGTTATGATGTACTTGCAGTAATGCAGCTACATGATAATTCCATTGTTGCTTTAATCCACCAATATGATTTTTAAGAAAACTACCGCTAAATACCCATGCTTTATAATGCGGCACCTGCCACGCATCAAGGAGCAAACAAACAGCCTCTGCCCTAGCTTCGCAATTGTTATGCACATCACTCCATTTAAAGAGCGGACAATTTTTAAAAAAAGTGAATAAGGAAGTTGCTGTTTCCCATGATACTGACTGTTGCGTATCAGTTGCATCGGTTAAACTGTAATCAAATAAAGCAGGAATAAGCGGTTCATCCATTTGTTTGAAGATAACATAATAAGCCCGTATGTTTTAGCTTTATTCCATTGTAATTGTAAAACAAAAGATTCCCTCAATTCAATTATCCAAAAAGTTGATTAAGCAAACCAGCTAAACGAACACCGCCTTTCAACAACTGTTGGTTTACTGTTTCAATAAAATCATAATTGTAACGGAATCCGAGTTTTTGTTCAGGTTGTGTAATGCTTTTGTAAATGTTATCTGCCAATTGATAGGATTCAAAGAACCATTGCTCCATGGGTTGTTGCTGCAAAGTGTTACGTTGTTCTTTTGTTGTATGATTGATATGATATGCAAATTCTGTATAGCTGAGTTTTTGCTGCTCAATCAAACGGTCGTCCCATACAGCATGCAAATTGGTGTTATCATTAAACCATTGCACACGAATGCGGTTACCACCTAAATCTTCCGCACGGCTCACATGCATGGGCTGATGTATATCCCCAACGATATGGATGAGCATGCGCAGACAAAACTGTTTACGTTCTACCGTTAACTCCTTCTTCTTTAGCTCGCCAATTAAAAATTTGAGTTTGGTATAAGCATCTACAGCAGTGTCCTGTTTCAAATAAGCTTCAAAAGCAGGATACTGCATTCCCATTTTAATATTGATGTAATGCCAAGGATCGAGATAGCGGAGTGTTGTATCACTCTTAATAAAATCTGCCCAGTTGCTGCTCATAGCAACTGATTCATTGCCGAGGATTGCGGCAATATTTTTTCTTGCTTTTTTGGTGAGATATGAATCTGCAATTTCACCAATGATACGATGACCGTTTGCACCCCAACCAAATGAGTTGTTAACAATTAACAAGCCAATGAAAACAAAGAGTAAGTTTTTACGCATAAAAATCAAGTAGTATGCAAAAGTAAGGGATGAAGTATTTATTTCACTTTAACTCTTTGTTACAAACGAAGCAAACCGGCTTTCCATAAATGTCCCACAGGTTTGTTATCAAAAAACAATTCAAAATCATCCCAGCCATTGGTTTCATAATTTACTTTTACCTCTTGGAGTGTTAATGGCTTTGTTACATGTATTGAAAGTTGTGGTAATAAATTCACCAGCCACTCCCCTTTTGCTTTATCTACCTGTATAGAAATGGTTTCTTTGTTAGTTGCGAAATTGATTTGCAACAGTTCCCAACTATTTCCTTTTTTTGTTTTCGTTATTACTTCTGTATTGAGCAATGAACCAATGAATATAATTTTAGTGTTGGGTTTATTGGGAGGCAGCTCTTCTTCACCTACAATGTTTAGAATATAATCAGGCGCTATTGTTGTTTTAGGAACTTTCATTTCAAACCATTTTTGCAATGGATCTTCCAAACATAAGGCCTGCATGTAGTTAAAGAGTGATTTCTTTAACCCAAAACTAAAACTATCATGGTCAGCTCCTGTTTCATCAACATGCTCCACATCATTATCAGCAAAGGTGATGGCTACTTCTTTTGCTTTTTTTACATTGAAATGTTCTGGATTCATTCCAACAGGACTGTGCGCCGTCATGGCGAATTGATGCCAGAATGCTGATTGCAACACACCAGTTTTAAACAGTTGACGCACCATCTCCAATGAATCAATTGTTTCCTGTGGTTTTTGTGTAGGGAAACCATACATGAGATACGCATGCACCATAATGCCTGCTTCTGTAAAATGTTTGTTTACTCTTGCTACTTGTGCAACAGTTACTCCTTTTTGAATCAACTCCAATAATCTGTCGCTTGCAACTTCCAATCCACCACTTACTGCAATACAGCCGCTTGCGTTTAGCCACAAACAAAGATCACGGGGAAAACATTTTTAAAAACGGATATTCGTCCACCACCTCACAAACAGGTTGCGTTTGATGTTTTCCAAAGCCACTTCACGCATGAGTGCAGGCGGTGCTGCTTCATCTACAAAATGAAAACCATTGTTACCTGTTTGTGCAATGATGGTTTCCATTCTATCCACCAGCAATTTAGCAGCAATGGGTTCATAAAGTTTGATATAGTCTAATGAAATATCACAAAACGTACACTTGCCCCAATAGCAACCATGTGCCATGGTAAGTTTATTCCATCTTCCATCGCTCCACAAACTGTGCATGGGATTTACTACTTCAATAGCTGAAATATATTTATCTAAAAGTAAATCACTGTAATCGGGCGTGCCTGTTTCTGTTTGCTT
>JBKCJY010000045.1:0-2693 GCA_046301455.1 Chitinophagaceae bacterium
CAATTTATTGTCAGCTATTTCAATGGAATCAACTTTTGGTTTAAGCGGCAACACACTTACAAGTGCAAAGTCCACTTCGTTTTGTTCAAGGCTTTGAATGACTTTGCTTTTATTGGTAACATCCATCAGCAGTTCAATCCCTTCATGTACTTTTAAAAAATCAATGAGAAAATATGGCATAATGTATTGTCCGGTGGAAACAACACTCAACTTTAAACGGCCGGTGAGTTGGCCTTTATAGGCCAACGTTTTATAGTTGATAGCATACACTTCATTAAGAATTTTTTCGGCCGCTACTGCTACTTCATTCCCAAATTCTGTTACATATAATTTTCTGCCAATTACTTCAGTGAGCGGAATTTCAAACTGCTCCTGGAAATTTTTTAGCTGTATAGAAAGCGCAGGTTGCGTGAGATGCAGTTCTTCGGCTGCCTTGGTAATACTCTTTGTTTGTGTGATTTTATAAAAAATCTGCAGTTGATGTAATGTAAAATTCATAAAAATAATTTATGGATTGCATTATAAAGTTAAATGAATATTAATAAATACACCACCCTAGTTTTGCCCCACCAAAATCAAAATAAAACTTATGGCTCAACGTATTACAGTTGCAAAAGGAGATGGTATAGGTCCGGAAATTATGGATGCTACCTTAAAAATCATTATGGCCGCAGGTGCCCAAATTGAAGTGGATGAAATTGAAGTGGGTGAAAAAGTGTACCTCGCAGGCAACACAGCAGGTATTGCTAAAGAATCATGGGATGTCATTCGACGTAACAAAGTGTTTTTAAAAGCTCCCATTACTACACCACAGGGGGGTGGCTATAAAAGTTTAAATGTTACCACAAGAAAATTTTTGGGATTGTACAGCAATGTGCGCCCATGTATGAGTTTACATCCCTTTGTACGCACCAAACATCCACAAATGGATGTAGTGATTGTGCGGGAGAATGAAGAAGATTTGTATGCAGGTATTGAACACCAGCAAACAGATGAAGTAGTGCAGTGCTTAAAACTCATCAGCCGCCCTGGTTGTGAAAAAATTGTACGCTATGCATTTGAATATGCAAAAGTGTATGGCCGTAAAAAAGTAACCTGCTTTACAAAAGATAATATCATGAAACAAACTGATGGTTTGTTTCATAAAGTGTTTGATGAAATAGGAGCAGAGTATCCTGAGATTGAAAAAGAACACTGGATTATTGACATTGGTGCAGCAAAGATGGCAGATACGCCTGAAGCCTTTGATGTGATTGTGATGCCCAATTTGTATGGCGATGTGTTGAGTGACGTGGCCGCACAAATTGCTGGTTCAGTTGGTTTGGCAGGTTCTGCAAACATTGGTGAAACATGTGCCATGTTTGAGGCGATACATGGAAGTGCGCCACGCAGAGCCGGACAAAACATGGCAAACCCAAGTGGATTACTGCAGGGGGCAATCATGATGCTGAATCATATTGCTCAAACGGATGTCGCAGAAAAAGTACAGAATGCATGGCTCAAAACAATTGAAGATGGAATTCACACCTATGATATTTACAAAGAAGGTGTGAGCACTCAAAAAGTAGGAACGAGTGAATTTGCTGATGCTGTCATTGCCAACCTTGGTAAAAAGCCAACAACATTAAAAGAAGTGAGCTATGCAAAAGGCCAAACACTCAACTTGCCAAAGGTTGGACGTAAAACGCCTGCTAAAAAAGAATTAATGGGCGGGTATGTGTTTGTACATTGGGCAGGAACGAACCCCAATGAACTGGCAGAAAAAATGCAGAAGATTAACAATGGCGATGTGCAGTTGAGCATGATCACTAACCGTGGTATTAAAGTGTGGCCCGATGGTTTTGAAGAAACATTTTGTACAGACCACTGGCGTTGCCGTTTTAAAAATAAAAATGGCGGGATGCTGAGTAAAGAAGAGATTATTCAATTGCTGCAGGCTTCTTTGAATGAAGGAATTGATACCATTAAAACAGAAAACCTTTACAACTTTGATGGTGTTGCAGGTTATTCACTTGGCCAGGGCCAATAAAATAGTTAATATGAACATCTCATTAATTGATGGTTACTTTAATGCTAAAGATGCACTTGACCTTTTAACACATCTTATTCATGTGAAAATTAAATTTCATGAAAATAAGATTGCACAGCTTGATAACGAGGAGGATATTAAGATGCGTGAAAAAAGGGTGAAGCAGTTACAAAAGGATTTGTATGAAGTGCGTAAGATGATGGAAGAAGGAAAGAAAAGCTACAGCTTACATGCTGATTTACAAGTAAAGTAGACCATCCCTTTTAGCAAAAAGAAAAATCAGGCATTCCTATTTGGGATGCCTTTTTTTATGGAAGTACATAATTTTTATAAAAAATCAAAAACAAATTGTATGTTTCTGAACACATAAAACCAAATCATCCACATATGGGCAATCATCAATCACCTGCATTTTTTGGTTATTTACATAGTTTCCGGGGATTTGCAATTATTAATATTGCTGCTATTCATGTATTCGGATTCTCCATTTTTTCAATGCCTGGTGCCGATTTCAATAAAATAAGCTATCCGAATATTGTTAATGAAATACTCTTTCATAACAGTACTATTTATTTTGCTGTTATTTCCGGCATTTTGTTTACGCTTATACTAAAGCAGAAAGGATATAAGAGTTTTTATTTAAATAAAATAAAATATGTATTGT
>JBKCJY010000046.1:0-4921 GCA_046301455.1 Chitinophagaceae bacterium
TTTGATCTGCTCCTTGCAAAATATGATGTACAAGGCTCTATTGCACATGTAACCATGCTCGGTGAAGTTGGTTTGATGACTAAAGAAGAAGCAGCACAAGCCATTAAAGGATTAAATGAAATTTTACAAACAATTGAACTGGGTTCTTTTATTATAGAAGAAGGGGTAGAAGATGTTCACTCACAGGTAGAAAAGCTCCTCATTGAAAAAATAGGGGATGCCGGAAAAAAAATTCACAGCGGCCGCAGCCGTAACGACCAGGTTGCTCTTGATATTAAATTATACCTCCGTGCAGAGATCAGCAATATAAAAGAAGAAGTCAAAAAGCTGTTTGATCTGCTCATCAACAAAAGTGAAGAACATAAAGATAAACTCATCCCTGGTTATACGCATCTGCAAATAGCCATGCCTTCGTCTGCAGGTTTATGGTTGGGCGCTTATGCAGAAAGCTTGGTAGATGATCTGGAACTGCTGGCAGCTGCTTATCATATCGTCAACAAAAATCCTTTGGGCAGCGGTGCCGGCTATGGTTCATCATTTCATTTAAACAGAAAAAGAACAACTGAACTTTTAAATTTTGCAACCCTCAACTGGAACAGTGTATATGCACAAATGACGAGAGGTAAAGCTGAAAAAGCAACAGCCATCGGAATCAGTTCCATAGCAGCAACATTGAGCAAACTATCAATGGATTGCTGTTTGTATATGAATCAAAATTTCGCTTTCATTTCTTTCCCTGATGAATTAACAACAGGCAGCAGTATCATGCCGCATAAAAAAAACCCGGATGTGTTTGAATTGATCCGTGCTAAGTGTAACCGCATGCAAGCCATCCCCAATGAACTTACTTTACTGTTAAACAATTTACCAAGCGGCTATCATAGAGATTTACAACTCACAAAGGAAATTCTCTTTCCCGTCATTGAAGAAATTAAAGCGTGTTTGCAACTTATGCAGTTGATGTTGCAAAACATCAGTATCAGAGAAGCTATTCTTGAAGATGAAAAATACAAATACCTTTTTAGTGTAGAAGCGGTGAACGAACTGGTGAACAAAGGTGTTCCTTTTCGTGAAGCATATCAGCAGGTTGGAAATGCTATCAATAACGGAACATTTGAATATAATCTGCAACAGCTTCATCACACACACGAAGGAACGATTAACAACTTGTGTACGATGGAAATAAAAGCTGACATGAAAAATGTTTTAGAAAAATTCTGAAGAAATAAAAAGCCACACACGTTGGTATATGGCTTTCAAAGGAACGGATAGCTGCTGCACTTATTCACCAAGATAACTTTTCCAGCGTTTGAATTGTCTCGTTTGAGGTGTCTCAAACGATTCAACAAGCATGTGAACAATTTGTTTCAATGAAAAGATGACAACAGAACTTTTGCGAATAGCAGTTTTCATAACATTGGATTTAAGAGTTAAAGGTAGCAAGCATCATTCCGAGATGCAAGAGTAGTACTCATGTTTTTTCACTTGCCGCAACTACGGGGAACTATGTAAATTTCTGCATCACCATGCGTGTAATTACGGAAACATTCTTTAATTTGTATTCAAATCCAAAATCAATGCATAAAAACATCTTAACCGCATTATTGTTTACACTTAGTTTTTACTCTTCGCAGGCACAATTGAAAACATCGGCCGCCAGCATTAAGCCACAGCTTTCTGAAGTCATCAAAGATTTTCCATTCAGTTATAAAAATATCAAAGGCAAAGCGTTGAATGAAGGTGACCAAAACACCAGCTACGCATCAAGGGTTCAGATTAAAGATGCTATTGAAACAACCATAACTTCATACACCAATCAAAAATACCTGAGCTGGGTATGGGAAGCTGTGTTGTTTCAAACAGAAGATTTAAAAGAATTACAGCGCCGCTACAAAGCTGTTTATAACGATATTACCGGAAGAACAATTTTCCGCACGGGTATTGCATCTCTTACTCCCGTTTCACCATACACCAATCCAACAGCAGAGTTGCGTTTGTGGAGCAATCAATTGCGAATGGAAACAGATGCAGTGATGTATAAAAATATGGTGGTGGATTTAATTGCTGAGTATATAAATTTTCAATGGACGGTTTACCTGCGGGTTTATGATAAAATGAAAGATGAAGAACTGGGACCTTCAGAAAGGCATTAATTTATTTGTTGCAGGTACTTATGCAAGTGGTATCGGTTACAGATGTGCAGGCGTCACCAATTTGATTAAATTATTTTAACTCTTGAAACTTTAATGATGGTTTATCAACAAAAAATTACAACACATTCTTTTGATTCAAATCAAGCCCTTTATAAAATCCCAGATCTTCATTCGTCATTAATTTAGTAAGTAAGGCAATTTGTCCTGTATGGTAAGAATAATGTTCTGTAATATGAAGGATGATGGCAATTCCGTTTTTCTCAAAACCCTGAACCGTTCTTGTCTTAAGCAAAGAGTCCTCATCATGTATTTGAATTTCCTCAACAACACTGTGCACAACAGATGAAAGTTTTTTATACAGTTCATCTTTTGTATATCCACTCTTAGCAGAAAATTCTTTATCACGCTCCCGCAGATCTGGTTTGCCGCCCAATGCTGATAATACATACTGGGTCATATTACCGCAGAGATGCAACATCAAATTGGCGATGGAATTGGAAGATTCATTAGGTTTTTTCCAAACCTGTTCTTCACTGAGCAGGTCCAGGCAAATTCTTATACGCTTGGTATTTTCATTAAGATAACGAACACAATCTTTGATAAATTCTTTTTTGATTTTTTCCATTTTATTTTTTTAATAAAAAAAGCAATGGTATCTCCAATCTTTTTCGCCATGCATTTTCACTATGATCTTCTCCTGGAAAATATTTTGTGATCCAGTTCTTTGTGGTAAAGCCTTTTTGTTTCATGATGGCATCGGCCCGCCTTTGTAAAGACGGATAAAGCGAGTCCAATGTCTTATCACCAGAATCAAAATAAATTTTATGATTGTAAGGCGATGGCAAATGATGTTGCAGATAATTCATAAAGGCATCTGGAATCGGATTATTATTCAATGTAAATATCCCCGGCCAGTGTGTTGATAAACAACCGGCACCTCCAAACACATCCGGATATTCACATATAGCATAAATACTGATGAGCCCCCCCATGCTGCTGCCTGCAACAAACGTATTAGCCCTGTCAGTTCTGGTGCTATAGGTCTTATCAATAAACGGTTTTAACTCCGTCACTAAAAACTTTAAATACAAATCGGATTGTACTTTTTCACCCTGGAAAGCAACTTGACCATTTGGCCGCTTTGCATCATACAAGGTATCTTTTTCATAAGCTGATAAACTTTCAAAAGGTTTCTGCGGAAAATAATCTGTGTGCCTGTATTTGCTATCATTCCATACACCAACAATAATACACTCACGGATTTTCTTTTCATTCATTAATCTACTCATTGTTTCATCTACACCCCAATCCTGTTTGTTCCATGTAATAGCTGAGTCATAAAGCATTTGCCCATCATGCATATACAACACAGCATATTTTATTTTTGGCGAATAACCATCGGGTAACCACACATCCACATTTCTTGCATTTATAAATTGTGATGGAAAGGTATCATGGCGTATGATTTTACCGGAAGAAGGAACAGGCAATTGTGCTGCCAGCGATTTGCAAACAAAAAAAAGCAGAATTGAAAAGAATTGTTTCATACAATCAACTTTGAACACAAGTTCTGTAATTCAACGCAATAAAAAAAGCGGCCTGTAAAGAGCCGCTTTTTTTATACAAACAAGAATCTTTACTTCTTCACATTCCCATCTGCATCCAGCTCCACAATTTCATAACCCATCTTTTGCAAACCGGGTAAAATTTTTGCTTTATCACCTACCAGAAGAATATTCATCTTATCAAGGTTAAGCCACTTCTTTGCTAATGCATTGATTTCAGCAGCTGTCATGTTTTTCAAAATAGCCGCTTGCTCATCTGTAAAGTTGCCTGGCAGATTGTATTCTAATATTCTGCCAATGAAACCTGCTTTCTGGAAACCTGTTTCATAACGCAACGCATCACGCTGACCAATAGCACTTTTCATAAATACGATCTCATCAGTCGTTACACCATTAGTTACATAGCCTTTAAAAATGTTGAGCAACTCAGCCAATGCACTGTCAGTAGCTTCTGCTTTAATACCACTGCTGAATTCAAAAGAACCCGTATAAGCATCACCATCAAAACCGCAACGGGCACCATAGGTCCAACCTTTATCTTCACGCAGACTTAAGTTTACTCGGCTGTTGAATGCTCCACCTAATGGATAGTTCATCAACCCTGCTCTATAATATTCGCCTGTTGCATCATACTTCAAATTGGTAACGGCACCAACTCTGAATTCAGTTTGTGCTGCCTTGGGTACATTCACTAAATAAATTTTTGTTTTTTCAATCGCAGGTGCTGCAGCAGGTGCAGGAATAGTGATTTTTTTATTGGGCAGTTTATTAAGGAACGAAAGTTTGGGCATGATTTCACTTTCTGTAATATCGCCCACTACCACTACGTTCACTCCTTGTGAAGTGATGTAGTTATCGTAATAATTCTGAATGTCTTCCAGCTTCAAACCCTTAATGGTAACTTCTGTTCCATCTCCACTCACGCCAAGGATTCCGTTTCCATAATTGATTTTTGAAAACACCACATCAGCCACCGCAGCAGGTTGTGATTTTTGCTGTTTGAAATTTTCAATGGCCTGGTTCTTCAAACGTTTAAAGGCATCTTCTGTAAACTTAGGCATGAGCATGCGCTCTTCCAGCAACGCAAGTGTAGCATCTAAATTTTTCTTAAGCGTTTGCACCTGGAAGGTGATGCCATCCAATCCGCTGAACACACTTACATTACTTCCCAGTTTTTGCATAGCACGGCTCATCGCTTCTGCA
>JBKCJY010000047.1:0-2799 GCA_046301455.1 Chitinophagaceae bacterium
GTTTTAGTAAAACGGCCTGGTTTACAAGATCATTGAAATAGAAATCCTCATTCATGCAAGTGAGAATGGCTTCATAAATTTCATTTGGATCGGTGGTTTTTGTGAGGTAGGCATTGGCTCCCATTTCCATCATTTTACTCACCATTTGCTGATCGTCGTACATACTGAGTACTACAATCTTAAGTTCTTCGTACTCTTTACGGATTAATTGAAGGGCGTTAATACCATCGAGTTCAGGCATTCTAATATCAAGTAATAAAAGATCGGGTTTTTTAATGGTGAGTTTGTGCATCATTTCTTTACCATCTGCAGCCTCCCAGGCAAGTTTTAAATGAGGTCTTCCGCCAAGAGCCATCTTTATTCCATCACGGAAAATTTTATGGTCATCTGCAATCGCAAACTTTATTTGTAGTTCATTTGACATTGGAAAGGTATTTGTTGCGTTGTTGCAAGATACTATACCAAAGCCAACCTACAAATAATTAAAAATAAAAAAAGTTCGTATAAATACGAACAAATAGTATGATCTCTACTTTTTCAAAAACAAAAGTATCTTAATCCTTATTTATTGATAAGCAAATAATTAGATGAATAAATAGAATTTCTAAAGTCTATAAAGCAACACATTAGCAAAAAAGTAGTTTTACTAGGTTAGTAAACGTATCAGGGCGTAATAACAACCAATTGATTAATGGTCAATTTTGCTCTTGCCAAAGTACTAATGGGGTATTACTTTTGTTTTGTACAATTGACATTGATCAGGCCGAATCCTGAAAAACCTAAAAAGCCTGATCCTATCCTTTGAAACCATAAAAGAACCTGGTCAATGTCAATTTAAGTACCTTTTCCTAAAGCTCCGTCTTTAAAATCCAGCCCTGCCTATGAACGTTTGCACTTGTTAACATTTTTTGCACAAAGCAATACTCCTAAGACATTTTCAGAAAAACACTTCGTTATTTTCTCATTTTTTGTTTCGTAATTTTACGTATTATTGCACGTAATATTTCTCGTGCATTTCCTAATTTCATTTTCAATTATTATTCTAACACATTGATTTTTAAATAGTTGGTTGGTTTTCCACTCTTTTACACACATTTTAATCTATTGCATGCTGATTAATAATGATGAAAATTAGCCTTCAAATAAACTTCTAAAACCTACAACTATGCAGAAAGAAATACATCAAAACCCACAGGTAGAAGCCATTGGCCAGCACATTGGTTACGAAGCCGGTGAGGAAATGGTAAAGCGTTTTTATGACAAGCACCCTGAACAACAATATGGTAGTATTATGGGCCGTGAAATGATTGAAAAAATTCTTGCTCAGCCTGGATGCGCTGGAATCGTTATTATGCCTGCTTATAATGAAACGGGTATTCGTCAGTGTGTTTTAGTTGGCATTGATGAAAACAAGAAGCCAATATTACAATACAATGTTGTAAATGCTTCCGGCCAAATTGTTAGTGAAGAAGGTCTTGTAGCCGATAGACATGTGACCGAAGGATGGGCTCTATAATTTTCTGATAATCTTTATTTCTTCACTATATTTGATTGCAAATCAACAATCATTTATTTGTGAGGTTCATTGAAGATATACATAGGTTTTCCTATTTTCTACCCATTTTGCTTATTCTCATTTCCCGAAAAAGAAATGACAAAGCAAAATGGGTAGTTTTTTATTTCACAGTTTTTATTACCCTGCATAACATATTGTATGCTTCAATTTTAAGAAGAAGCGAAACAATGGGAGAGTTTTTTAACCACCTCTTCATACCGGTCGAATTTCTATTCATATCCTATTTCTTCTACAGCTTTCTTCAAATTAAGCAGCACAAAAAAACTGTTGTGGTTCTTGGCACAGTCTTTATCTTATTATGGCTCATTTTCTTTATAAAAAATCCACATTTAGTTTTTGATTCAGTAGTAAATGGGATTGAATCTTTATTCATTATCTTATTTAGCTTGCTATTTTTTTACGAACAGATTAAAAACCCCCATACCTTTTTCATTTATATGAAATCTACATTCTGGATTTCATCAGGCTTTTTCTTATTTGCCTGTATAACTTTCTTTGCATTCATTTACAGACAAGCTGCATGGCAAGAAGGAGATTTCATTTATCAGTATGCTTATATTCATGCTCTATCCGGCATTTTAAGAAGCATGCTGTTTTCAATAAGTACAATTATTCCTTCAGATAAATCAGCGTCACCAGAATTCTCATAATTGCAACACAATTAAATTACAGACCACCCGAATGTTTTTCCTTCAATCCACAAATCTGCAAAACACTACTTATGTTGTTTACTTCGGCACATTTGGTATGCTGCTGCTTGCAGTTGGGCTTATTGTGTTTGTGGTATTTCACCAACGTAAGGTCATCTACTTTCAATTGAAGATGCGCAACATGCAGGCGGAGCACCAACGTCTTATGCTGCAGGCTACCCTTAACAGCCAAGAAGAAGAGAGGCAGCGTATTGCTGCTGATTTGCATGATGATGCCGGGCCACTGCTGGCCACAGTACGTCTTTATTTAAATGAAAACCTGGTACATCAGGACCATGCTACCCAGTTACAATCAATTTACAATGCTAAACAAATTGTGGATGACACTATTCAATTAATCCGTAATATATCACATAGCCTTATACCCCCTACGCTCAAAAACTTTGGACTCGAAAGTGCAATGGTTGACCTGGTTCAGAAAATCAATGGTACCGGTGCTATAAATGCAAGCTGCCGTTTTCATGATTATAAACGGAGGTTAAAAATTGAACAGGAATTATCTGTTTTCAGAGT
>JBKCJY010000048.1:0-1849 GCA_046301455.1 Chitinophagaceae bacterium
GGTTGATATTGTAGAAATGGATATGATGCCCGAAGATAATTACCGTCAAAAGAAAATGATGAATCAAACAGATTACAACTGGTATTTATATTCAAATATGTATGGATTTCCGTATCAGACTACACGCAACACCTTACAAATAAACCGTGGGCCAAGAGTGTTGAGCAATGATTCACTCGGCGCCCCTATCTTTAGTGAAATTGCATTTTACAGTGGCGTTGCGTTTACTGACTGGAGCTGGGCTGCATTACTGATGGATGCAGATAATGACGGCTATAAAGATTTAATGACAACGAACGGCTTACCTAAAGATGTTACAGATTTAGATTTTATTGCTTACCGTGAAAGTGGTCAGGCCAATTTAATAGATGCGTTGCAACGATTACCTTCCGTAAAAATCAGCAACTATATTTTTCAAAACAATAAGGACTTAACCTTCAGCAACCAAACAGATAAATGGGGATGGAATATTCCCACCTACTCTGCTGGTATAGCCTATGCTGATTTTGATAAAGATGGAGATATGGATGTGGTGATTAACAACACTAACATGGAAGCTACATTACTTGAAAACAAGAGTAATGAAATTGCACCCAAATCCTACATCAACTTAAAATTTCGTGGTGATACGAGTAATGTAAACGGCTTTGGCACCAAAGCAACTGTTTATTACAAAGGCGGCATGCAAATGAGTGAACTCAATCCTTACCGTGGTTATATGAGTACGATGCAGGATATTTTGCATTTTGGCTTAGATACCATTCAGAAAATTGACAGCATTGTAATTCTCTGGCCCGATGGTAAAAAGGAAACGATGATGGATGTTCTGGTGAACCAAACCATGCTGGTGATCCAATCAGCAGGTGCACAAATGAATAACCTAACAAAGCCTTTGCTTGCAACCAATAACTGGTTTACAAATATCACTTTACAATCAGGCATCAACTATGTAAATTTTGAAAATGATTTTGTTGATTTTAATCAGCAGCGTCAATTACCTCATAAATTCTCAGCCAATGGCCCGTCGCTTGCAGCCGGTGATGTAAATGGCGATGGATTAACCGATATCATTGTGGGTGGCACTTCTCCAGTAGCTGCATTAATGTATTTGCAACAACCCAATCAGAAATTTATAGAACAGGCTGTAGATAAAAATTTTGTACAGGTTACAGATGATGGAGGATTAGTATTATTTGATGCTGATAAAGATGGCGATTTGGATTTGTACATCACCAGTGGCAGCAATGAGTTAATGAAACAAACAAAAGGCTATGCTGACCGTTTTTATCTGAACGATGGCAAAGGCAATTTCAGTTACGACAGTTCTGCCCTTCCGCAAAACTTTGCCAGTAAAAGTGTGGTATTGAATTTTGATTATGATAAAGATGGTGATGAAGATTTATTTATTGGCGAACGCATTGTACCTAATGAATATCCAAAACCAGGCAGCGGATTCATTTATCAAAACAATAAAGCAAAGTTTACAGATGTTACCAATACAGTTGCGCCAGATTTAAAAAACATCGGCATGATCACTTCTGCTGTGTTTGCTGATGCTGATAAAGATGGCGATGACGACTTAATTGTTACAGGAGAGTTTATGGGGATTTTCATTTTAAAAAATGAAAATGGAAAATTTGTCAAACAATCCTCATCATTGGAAAAAGAAATCGGCTGGTGGAATTGCATAACAGCAGTTGACATCGATAAAGATGGTGACCTGGATTTTATTGTAGGTAATTATGGCACTAATGGTTACTTCAGAAGTAACATCAAGGAGCCGGTAACAGTCTATGCCAATGATTTTGATAACAACCAGCGGTGGGATGCTTTTCTAACCATTTTTAAG
>JBKCJY010000049.1:0-1552 GCA_046301455.1 Chitinophagaceae bacterium
TTCATGATGAATAACTCGTGGCCAAACTAAAATAATAAACTGCACATGAATCAACATTTAGCACATATTGCTCTCGTTGTAAAAGAGTATGATGAAGCAATTGATTTCTATTGCAACAAACTTGGTTTTGAATTGAAAGAAAATACAGTGATGAGTGAAACCAAACGATGGGTGATTGTACAACCAAAAGGTGAAGGCAATTGCTCACTTCTGCTTGCAAAAGCTGTGGGTGATGAGCAGCAAAGCCGTATTGGTAACCAAACCGGCGGACGTGTTTTTCTTTTTTTGTATACAGATGATTTTAAGAGAGACTACAATAATTATTCTTCCAAAGGAATTGAATTTGTTCGTGAGCCAAAAGAAGAAGCCTATGGTACCGTTGCGGTGTTCAAAGATCTGTATGGTAATCTTTGGGATTTAATTGAACCGAAGAAATAACTATTGCTCAATTTGATTCCGAAGTAAATCATTCCACTCATCTCTTTTACGGATGAGTTTTGCTTTTCCATCTACTACCATTACTTCAGCGGGCTTATATCTTGAATTATAATTACTGCTCATTTCAAAACCATAAGCACCGGCGTTGTGAAATAAAAGATAATCGCCTTCTCTTACTTCATTCAGCAGACGGTCTGTTGCAAACGTATCTGTTTCGCAGATAAAACCGGTAACCATGTATTGTTTTTCAACTCCGTTGGGATTGGAGATGTTGGTTATGTGATGATAAGCATCATACATCATGGGGCGGATCAAATGATTCAAACCACTGTTTACACCGACAATGGCAATACCATTGTTTGCTTTCAGCACATTAACCCGGGTAAGTAAATACCCGGCCTCACAAACTAAAAACTTTCCGGGCTCAAACCACACCTGCAATTTCCGGTGGTCAGCTGTTGGATGTTCATCAAATGCTTTTTTCAATCCTGCACCAATAGCAACAATATCAATTTCCTTTTCTGTTGGATGGTAGGGCACTTTAAACCCACCGCCCAAATCCAGTACTTCCAGTTCAGGGAAATGCGGCATCAGTTCAAACAACACTTCAATGCCTTTGATAAATACATCTACTTCCTTGATTTCGCTGCCGGTGTGCAGATGCAACGTGCGTATATGAATGTTGTTTTCTTTTACGATGCGATTCAGTTCATCAATCTGCTCAACCGGAATTCCGAATTTGCTTTTACTGTGCCCTGTTGAAATTTTTATGTTGCCCCCTGCCATAATATTTGGCCGCACACGAATACCAACAGGATAACCATGCCCGTATTTCTTTCCGAATTTTTCCAAATTGCTGAGGCTGTCAATGTTTACATTCACCCCATAGCTTACCGCTTCTTCAATTTCGCTGAATGCAATTCCATTGCTGGTGTACAAAATGTTTTGTGGTTCAAAACCGGCATGCAATGCCAGTTTTACTTCATTAATGCTGCTGCAATCAATATTGCATCCAATATGTTTAATGTATTTTAGAATATTAATATTGGTGAGTGCCTTGCAGGCATAAAAAATCTTTGCATCAATCACAGAAAACGCATTCAGTAATTTTTCA
>JBKCJY010000050.1:0-6757 GCA_046301455.1 Chitinophagaceae bacterium
CAAATGATTGCTGCTGTAATGAATGCCCAAACAGGAATTGATGCAATTGATCAACAAATTCGGCATCTGTACAACACAGGTTATATGCACAATCATGCCCGCATGTACATTGCAGGCATTGCATGCAATATTGCAAAAGCGTATTGGAAAGAACCCAGCCGCTGGATGTATTATCATTTGCTGGATGGTGATTTGGCGAGCAATACCTGCAGTTGGCAATGGGTAGCAGGAAGTTTCTCCTCTAAAAAATATGTGGCCAACCAGGAAAACATCAACCGTTATTTGTTTTCAAAACAACAACATACCTTTCTTGATTGCAGCTACGAACAATTGGAAACAATGCCGGTACCTGAAGCATTGAAATTTACATCATCTCTGGATTTGCAAACGACATTACCCATTACAGAAAAACCCTTGATTGAAAAAGGAAAGCCTGTTTTGATTTATAATTCTTACAATCTCAATCCGCTTTGGAGAAAAGAGGAAGATGTCAACAGGATTTTGTTGCTGGAGCCATCGCATTTTAAAAAATACCCTGTAAGTGAAAAGGTGCTTGAGTTCATCATTGACCTTTCCAAAAATATTACTGGAATACAGGTTTATTGCGGTGAGATAGATGATCTTATTGAATCAGTAAAAGATGAGTTGATTATTTCAAAAGAAAATCCAGCTTTCAGTCATTATCCCGGTTTAAAAGATAATTATGACTGGATGTTTCCTGAAGTGAAAGGTTATCATCCTTCTTTTTTTAGCTACTGGAAAAAATGTGAGCGGTATTTGAAAACGTAATTGATTATGCGGCTTTAAAAAAATTGTACTGAATTTGGTTGATGCTTGTTGTTCCATTTGCCAAACAACTCTTCTACTTTCTCAAAACGGTATTCAAAAATTTGTTTCAACTGATTCTTTACAAACAATGAATTGGCAATATTTCCCAAAACACCCAGCGGATTTCTGTAATGAACAATATCGGTCATTTCAACGCCACCATCAATTTCTTTAAAATGATGCTGGTGATGCCAGAGTTGATAAGGACCAAACCGCTGCTCATCAACGAAATATTTCCGGTCTTTAACATGTGTGATTTCCGTCATCCAGTAAATAGGAATACCCAGCACAGGTTTTACTTTGTATTCAATAATTTGTCCTGCATACATTTTACTGCCATGGTGATTAGAAAGAATCTGAAATCCCATATTCTGTGGCGTTATTGCCTGCAAATTGGCAGGATTGCTGAAAAAGTCCCAGGCGGTATCTAAATCAACAGGTAAGTTCTGAACTGTTTTTAAGGAAAAAGTTGCCATGGAGTTTAAGGTTTATCACTAATTACATATTGTGTATCACTAATGTCCATTGCCCACTGTTTTAAAATATCGCTGTTAATGGGTTCATAGATGTCTCTTTTGGTGGGATCGACAGGCAATTCTTTCATGGGCACCAGCAACCAGTAATAAGGCTCCACATAATCATAATGCTTATCTGCAGTAAGTCCTTTTATCTGCACATACTTGTATCCCTTTTGTTCAAGTAACTCCAATGCTTTTAAACTTAACTGTGTGCTGGCCATCCGGCTTTCTGCAATTCCTTTACGCATAACTTTATTTTTTATACTAACAACAATGGAGTATAAAAGTTGTACTGAAAGCAAATGAATTGATACAATAAATTCTTAAAACAATCCTGCGACGTACTTTTTTAAAATTCAGTTTTCAATTGCAGGTATCGCAGGAATTCATTTTTGGTTTGTTCATTTTGAAAAGTACCACCATAAAAAGCAGTAACTGTGCTGGAAGTATCATCTTCCACTCCCCTGCTGGCTACGCATAAGTGTTTGGCATCAATAACTACTGCTACATTTTCTGTATCCAGTGCCTTTTGCAGTTCTTTTGCAATCTGCATAGTAAGACGCTCCTGCACCTGCGGACGTTTGGCAAAATATTCAACCAGCCTGTTGAGTTTGCTTAAACCAATTACTTTTCCGTTGCTGATATATGCCACATGAGCACGGCCAATAATGGGAACAAAATGATGCTCACAATTGCTGTAGAAAGAAATGTTTTTTTCAACCAGCATTTCATTGTACCGGTATTTGTTATCAAACAACGCAACTTTGGGTTTGTTAGCAGGATTTAATCCCTGGAAAATTTCTTTTACATACATTTTAGCCACACGATGCGGAGTACCACTTAAACTGTCATCAGTTAAATCTAATCCCAGTATGTCCATGATAGCTTTAAAATGATGTTCAATCGCATTGATTTTTTCAGCATCACTCAATTCAAATGCCCCTTTACGCATAGGCGTATCTGTACTGGTACTGATGTGATTATCGCCCATCTCATCAATTAACACATCCAGTGTTTCCTCTGTATGAACTCCGTTAATCCGGATGTTAGAAAATACTTCTTTGGGTTTCATATTTCTTGTATTGAAAATTTGATAAACAGTTCTCAGCTCGTCACAGATTATTCTGTAAAAGCAATCATTAAGAATGTTATGATTTAGAATATCAGTAATCCGCTTGCGGCTCAGGCACTGTTTTAGAAGTATGCTAATCAAGTGGCCTGATATACTTCCGGTTGCGGGAAGACAGATTTAAAATCGTAGCTCAGATAAATAAACGCAGTTAAAAAGAATTTGTTCAGCAAAGAATAAAAAAACGATTTTGTAGAATCAAGGAAGCGATAAAAACATTTAAGACTAAACAACCCAGGATTAGGCCTCGTGTTTTCCTTGATTTTTCCTGCGAGCGTTGCACATTTAAAGCAACTGAGACGGTTGATATAATTTGCGGTATAAATTCGATCTTATGTTTGAAAAGTGGAACGAGGCAATTGCTGCATACTTAATTAAAGCATTTGTAACGTTTAAGAACTCAACGTATTCTTAAACTACAGGCACTTCTACCAGTTAATTTCGTGAGAATAGCAAGAGTGAATTTTTAACAAATGAAGGCTCTGCAATTAATTCCCGGTTTGCACCTTTGTAGTAAATGCTGACTTTTATTTTTTGGCGGAATTGCACTGTACTCCTGTTTACAATCAATAGCTCATTTTCACCTGCAGGAAAGCCCTGCAACTTTATACGTAAAGGTTTTACTGAAAGCGGATACTTGCTGCTTACCAGTTCATCATTTACATATACATCAATACTGTCAGTTGCAAACAATTCATCTGTTCTTAACTCCACTGCAAAATCCGAGCTGTCAATATCCATATACAATAAACGCACATTCATTCGTTCTTCTGGTTCAAGAAATAATTTCTGTGCTTCATAAAAATCAAAGATCTCTTTACGGTACGCTGTTAATTCATCAACAGCTAAGGGTGAGATTTCATCACTTACTTTTTTACATTTAACAGTTGATACAACTCCCGATGTCCACCCCCAGTTTCCAACAAGTGCAGAAGAATCTGTAGCATTAAAAAGAAGAAGGAGAAAATTCATCATTCCGCATTCTTCGGTACTCATACCAACTGAACGCTGCACATTAACTTTTTTTAATTGAAGAGATGATTTTGTTGTTTGTCCGCTCACAATATAATCACATCCATAAATAGATCCCTTTTGAGAAGCACGTGTGTACAAAATGCCATAACACATTTTATTCTGTTCAAGCAGCTCCAGGCGAAGGCTCATTTTTGTATTTCTGCCTTCCCTTAAAAACACTTCACCTTCCCATACACCTGTAAGTGATTGAGCATTTATTGCAAATGCCTGCAACGTATAAATTAGATACAGCAGTCGTTTCATGTTGGAGCAATTATTCATCCAATCCCATAATTACAATTACCTGTCTTGTGTAACTTATATCAAACAAAATATCCTTTACTACATTAGCTGCACTGCGGCGTACAGAAAAACGAACAGACTCAGCAGCAGGAGTCTCAAGCTTGAGTACAAAACAATGCATTCCATCCTGCAATTTTGTTACATTAACCTTCATAGTGTTTTCTTCATTAGCCTTCCATTTGTCGATTTGTATACCATTAAAATATAAACCCACTTTCAATTCCGGGCTATTGTTTTTTGAAGGAATAAAATCAAATTCAGGTTTATCGCCTAATTGTTTACGCCAAAGAATGGTTCTGAAATCTGTATTCGTTATAACAGGTTGCTGCAATGTTGATGGGAAAAAAATAGCTGTGTATTTTTGAAGAAGTTCTTTTAAACCGGTTGAAAGAGCAGTGTCTTTTTGTACAAGCCGAAGTGTGCCGGGTGGCCCTAAAAAATTTTCTTCTTTCATAAAAACGGAAGCCCGGATTCTATTTTCTTTTTCCGAAAAATCAAATGATGCATCAGCCCTTACAAACAACGAGGCATCAATATTTTCTAAACCATCATTTTTTAAGATGAGCATACGACGCATTTCCAGCCGCTGTTTATTGATCCATCCATATACCAAATACTCGCAACTGATTTTTTTCCCATTTTCATTTGAGCTGAGGTTTAAAATACCCAGCATGTAATTTCCGTTTTGCTGAAAATCCATACGTGCATTGAGCTTCAAATCCTCAAGGGAAATCATATACTTCATGGAACCCGTCCATGAACCTGAAAATTGTTCGGCTTTTAGTGAAAGAGAAAGATAAAACAGCAATAAAAAAGTAAACATTTGTTTCATAAGCAAAGCGTGTTCTATTCATTAAATATACATCGCATTGAAACAAATGTTTAACCGCAATTGTTAATTTGTTTTGAAAGGACTTACTCCAATCCAAAAATCCCTTTATTCAACACCTGCAAAGTTTGTGTTCTGAAAGATGAAGGCACCAGCAATGATACATTGTGTGGACTGCCGCCATAACTCACCATACGCACAGGAATTTCTGAAAGACTGTCAAACAGCTTTGTAAGCACATGATCTGTTTTTGCAATTTCATTTCCAACAATACTTACAATACTCATGTCTTTATCAATATCAATGCTTCCAAAGGGTTCGAGTTCTTTAATTATTTCATTGAGATGTGCATCACTGTCAATAGTAACCGACACTGCCACTTCTGATGTTGTAATCATATCAATGGATGTACGGTATTTTTCAAACACTTCAAATACTTTTCTTAAAAAACCATAAGCCAATAACATACGGCTGCTTTTGATTTTAATAGCAATGATGCCGTCTTTTGCCGCTACTGCTTTTACACCCACACTTCCTGCTTCTTCTACAATCAATGTTCCTTTTGCATCTGGCTGCATGGTGTTCAACAATTTCACCGGAATATTATAATGCTGTGCTGGCCAGATGGATGCAGGATGTAAAATTTTTGCACCGAAGTAAGCCAGCTCTGCCGCCTCATCAAAACTCAACTGCTCAATGGCAACAGTTTTCTTTACAATTCGTGGATCGTTGTTGTGCATGCCGTCAATATCCGTCCATATTTCGCACACAGATGCTTTAATGGCTGCCGCAATGAGAGAAGCACTGTAATCACTGCCACCACGTTTTAAATTATCAACTTCACCTTTTGCATTGCGGCTGATATAACCTTGTGTAATAAACAACTTCACATCTTTATGGTGATTGAGTAATTGACTCAATTTTACTTTAATGGTTCCCACCTGAGGTTCTTCATAACTGTCAATGCTCATAAAATCAAGTGCAGGCAATAATGCATGCTTAATTCCTTTTTCTTCAAGGTAACAACTGAACATTTTTGTACTCATCAATTCACCCTGAGCCAAAATATCCTTATTCAAGGCCTCATTGAAAGATATTTTCAAAATGATATTTAAAAATTCAAAGTGCTCCGCAACGATGGCACGGCATTTTTCTTTGGCTGCACCGGTACTCAACAACTCATTAATGAAGTTTTGATAATGTGCATTAAGCTCATCAATTTTTTGTTTGGCACCTGCTTTATCGGCTTCAGCCAATGCAGTTCCAATAGCAACAAGTGTATTAGTAGTACCACTCAATGCGCTTAACACTACAATCTTACTTTCATCATCACGTGTAATCAATTTTGCTACATCGTGCATACGTTCCGGCTTGCCTACTGAGGTACCGCCAAACTTCATCACTTTCATTGTCGTAAATTTTATTTTTATATTATCAGCTTTGTTACTACTATTTAACTTTTGTTGCCTTCGAATCATCATGTTAATGATTCGCACACCCGTCCAAACGGTGTCAGCCGGGCGGGCTTATACTGATGAATCTTTATTCATCTCCCCCCGCCATCTTGTTAAACTTGAAAATTCTTTAAAAGCCGTTCAGCAACAGTCCTTTTCTTATGAGCAAGCAATACGTTAAGCGTTTGCGAAATTAAAGATTGATTCCGAATTTCTGTCCCAATTCTGTCAAATCTTGAACAACAGACTTTTCAATGGGAATTCCGTTAGTCATTCGTTCATTTTCAAACAAACGTTCGGGGTCGCCTGGTACTAAAACTTTTTGTTCATCGTTGATGGGTGTTGCACTGCGAAAACGATGCAACCACTGATCCATATCTTTTTTAAAATCATCAGCCGAACGAAACGCATCAATACGCATAGCTCCTAAAAAATGTCCCAAACCTTTACCTGGTTGATTTTGCGGCATGGGTACATATGCAGGAAAAGGATTGGCCCAAGGACCATAATTAGCACCGCTTAATACTGCAGAAAATATATCAACAATACTACCTAGTGCATAACCTTTGTGACTTCCATGTTCTCTGTCGCTCCCCAATGGCAATAAGGCACCTTTGTTTTTCAATGCATGTGCATCAGTTGTTGTATTGCCTGCTTCATCTTGGATCCAGCCAAGCGGAGC
>JBKCJY010000051.1:0-4628 GCA_046301455.1 Chitinophagaceae bacterium
GTTGGGTGCAACGTATTGATGAACAGGATCACGCAGTGTTGAGGTACCTCCATCACCAAAAGTCCAAAGCCATCGGACTACATCATTGGATGCTGTACTTGTAAACCGTGTGGGAGTATTTTCCTGTGATGGGTTGGGATTGTAGAAAAATCCTGCAACGGGTCTTGCATTGGCCACAAAGGTTCGGGTAGTGGTTGCCTGTAAATTACATGTGTTGGGATTGAATACCGTTTGTGTAATGGTGTAGGTTCCCGGTATTGTGTACGTAAAATTTGGAACGGGACCAGTAGAGGTTTGCCCGTCGCTGCTTTGCCACAAATAAGTAAGTGCTCCAAACGATGTATCTGTAACATTTACGCTGCCGGGCACACAAAGATTGTCAACCCTAAAGCCTGCACGTACATTATCAATAACTGAAAAGTTTACAATAGCCGATGAATCGCCGCTGTTACAAAAATTGGTATCAATTAAAATTAAACGCACATTGTAAGTACCGGTTGCGGGGAATGTGTGCGAAATGGGATTGGGTGCAAATGCAGGCACCGTATCATTGAGGCTGCCATCGCCCCACACCCATGCAAATGATTTGGGACCAAAGTTGGGAATGGAAGTGAGCCGGTCACTGGTGTTTGTAAAATCAAACGTTAAACTATTGCAACCACGGCGTGCAAAATTAAAATCAACATCCACACTGTCAGTAGTTACACGTATGCGCATGGTAGCAGAATCTTTTATATTACAAGTGTTACTGTCAATACCAATAACTTTCACATTAAAAAATCCACTACTGTTATAGGTATGCTGCCTTGGGTTTTGCGTTGTAGTATCATTACGTGTTCCATCACCCCAAATCCATATATATTGTTTAGCTGTTTTTATAGTATCTAAAAATTCAACAGTAGCAGGCAAACAAAAATTTAATTGCCGTGCACCTACAGCTCTTAAAGACACATCAACACCGGCAAGATCAAATCTTAATTTCACCATTCCTAAATTACATGCGCCAATCGTTGTTGCAGGATTGATATTACCATATACACCCCCAGTAATTGGGAAAGGCGCTGCCAATGGCAAACCTGAGTCTACTGATTTGCAATTAGCACACACAGCCTGGTAAATAATTCCCTGCGCATCAAAACGGCTGGTTCCGCCATCTACATGATCCCATCCGCCAAAACCACCACGCTGACCAAAGAAACTTCCATACAATTGTCCTGATGCATTTTTCGCCAGTACAAAAAAGTAAAAATCACTTCCATCAGTTAAAGGTTGTCGTGCATCAGCAGTTACGGGTAAACCCAATGTACCTGCGGTTGGATATTGAGGAGATGAAAAAGTGTTTGCACCACCACCCCAGCCAGATACATAAACGTTTTCACAATTATCAACTAAAAATGCAGTAATGGAAAGATTGGGCGCAATGGCTCCTGCAGTACCAAATGTAGTGCGGTAAACATACGCAGATAAATCAGGCTGTAGTTTTGCAATAAACTGTCTGGCATTGGCAACCACATAAGTTGCTGCAATTGGAGTCATGGTTCCCATAGTAGTACCCACTACATAGGGAAATCCATTTTGATCAAACTGTATTCCATAAATAAGATCAACCTGGCTGGTTCCTAAATATGTTGTTTTATTAATTACTACAGATCCACCATTGTCTACCAGCCTTGTAATAAATCCATCGGCTATACCTCCTGCATTTGAATTTTGCAAAACATTGGGCACGCCCGTTCCTGCTAAGTTGGAACTGCCTGTACCGCCTGCCACATAAATATCATTGTTTAACGGGCTTTGTGATAATACAAATGCAGCATCATCGCCATTTCCGCCCAAATAAGTGCTCCAGATAACGGCATTGCAGTTGGGATTTAATTTAATTACCACTCCATCCTGTCCGCCACCTATACTTGTTTGAAAAGCACCTCGTGTAAAGAAATTGGTGCTTCTTGTACACGATGCCACTAAAATATTATTGTTTTGATCCAGTATTACTTCGCTTCTTCCATCATCGCCATAATTTCGTAATAAGGAGTTGGGACCAATAGATCTGTCGCTGTTAATATTAACTCCATCATCATTACTGCCTGCAATAATCATGCTTCCAATAATGGCTGTACCGGCAGCATTTATTTTTGTAACGAAAATATCATAACCACCTCTTGTACCTTCAATAGCACCCACTACAGGAAAATTAGAGGAGTTCGTTCTACCTGCTATTACAAGATTGCCCTGCGCATCTGCAATCATACTGTGGGGCTGTTCCAATCCACCGCCGCCAAGGTAGGTTGCAAAAATGCGTGCACTGCCATCGGGTGTTAAACGCATAATAGCAATATCAGGAGGAATGTTGTTAGAACCACCACCACCCGTCCCCTGTACAGCTCCTGGTGTTACAGGAAATCCTGTGGGTGTTGCAATACCACCGCCATAAAAACTTCCATCTGGTCCGGGTGTTGCTGTAAAACCCCAGTTTCCATTGGTAGAGCGACTGAAGGATGAAAACACCAAAGAAGGATCTATAATAAGCGTAGTGGCTTTATTATAATCACGCACATCAAAACTTACTACAGAGCCGTTTACTTTATAACGGCAGTTGATGTATTCCCTTTTGCCAGCAGCATATTGATACGTAAATGGTTTTTGCTCAATAGCATCGCCAACACTTGTACCCACCACCAGCTCGCTGTTTTTAATATTTATTGAAGCTGCACCTTCATACATCATCTGAATTTTTGAAACATCTGCTCCCGGTGCAATAATTAAATCATACTTCAGCTTATCATCCTGCACATAATATCTTAAATCAACGTTGGGGTAAATATTTTTATACGTTACAGCCTGGTATTGTTTTACATTACTTGCCCATTTAGAGGGGTCATTTCCTATATAGTAATTTTCATACCCACTCAAAGGTTTTTCACTGATGACCTTTGTATTAAAATTAGCACCCAAAAATTTTACACGGTAAGCGTGTGCACGCATTTCATTGGGCAGTTTGAGTTCACCCTTGTTTGCATGAGATGTATCTAATGAATGTCCATGATAATATTCAGCCGCATCCTGGTAGTCTTTTGGATGTTGCATTAGAATGGTGTACCCATCTTTAGTAAGAAAAAAAGCGCCATTACCGGCTTCTGTTTTAAACAACACCTGTTTTTCCCATTGACCTTTGTTCTCAGTAAAATACAACTGTGCGTTGGTAAAAAAGGGCAGGCTCAGTAAAAGGACTAATGTTATATTGTACTTCATGTATTATTTTCCCAATCGTTGCTATCTGTAAGTTACTTACTATAACGGTGCATCACACACTTTATTTTTGTTACGCCACCCTGCTCCACTCCGTTTTACCTTTTTTTGACAACAGATAGTTTTTCAACCGCAAATTTTCTGCCGAACTCAGATCCGCATCTTCGTTTAAGAGTTGATTACAAATTGATGCGGCCACCTGCAACAGTTCTTTATCTTTTACAATGCTGGCCAGTTTAAAATCAAGCATACCACTCTGGCGTGTGCCTTCAATATCACCGGGGCCCCTGAGTTCCAGGTCTTTCTCTGCTATTAAAAACCCATCATTGGTTGCTGTCATTATCTTTAACCGTTCACGTGCATCTTGTGTTAAATTCTTACCCGTTAAAAGAATGCAAAAACTTTGTTCACTGCCTCGGCCCACCCTTCCACGAAGCTGATGGAGTTGTGATAAACCAAAACGCTGAGCACTTTCAATCACCATTACACTCGCATTCGGCACATCCACTCCCACTTCAATTACCGTAGTTGAAACCATAATTTGTGTATCACCACTTTTAAACCGCATCATGTTCGTTTCCTTCACCTCCGGTTTTTGTTTGCCATGTACCATACTTATGTAATACTGCGGCTCCGGAAAAAACGCTTTCACTTCTTCATAACCCTGCATCAGGTTTTCAAAATCCAATTTGCTGCTTTCTTCAATCAACGGATAAATGTAATAAGCCTGCCTTCCTTTTGCTATTTCCTGTTTCACAAAATCCATCACTGATGGTCGTGCCTGTTCAAACCGATGCACCGTTGTTACCGGTTTGCGGCCCGGCGGTAGTTCATCCATTACACTGTAATCCAAATCGCCATAAGCCGTCATAGCCATTGTACGTGGTATGGGTGTGGCCGTCATCACCAATATATGCGGCTGCAACTCCCCTTTCAATTTCAACTCTGCACGTTGTGCCACTCCAAAACGGTGCTGCTCATCAATGATGGAGAGACCCAAATTTTTAAACTGCACTTTATCTTCAATCAACGCATGTGTGCCAATGATAATGGGCATTGCACCTTCGCTCAATTCTTTGAGCAACACATCCCTTTCCTTTTTGGAAGTAGAGCCCGTGAGCAATCCCACTTTCACATTCATCTTTTGCAAGAGCTTTGAAATACTGTTGTAATGCTGCTGTGCCAGTATTTCCGTTGGCGCCATCAAACAACTTTGAAAGCCGTTATCTGCAGCCAGCAACATGGTTAAGAGGGCAACAATTGTTTTTCCGCTGCCTACATCACCCTGCAGTAAACGGTTCATTTGATGACCACGTGCTGTATCCTGCCTTATTTCTTTTACCACCCGTTTTTGTGCACCGGTTAATTTAAAAGGCAGG
>JBKCJY010000052.1:0-5025 GCA_046301455.1 Chitinophagaceae bacterium
ACTCACAATTCACGTCGTAGTCATTTAGGGCAGATCTGGGCTGCAGTGGCCGCCGCTTATTACCAAGTGAGTGATGTGCATACTTTTTCCGGAGGAACGGAAGCCACAGCCTTTAACGCCAATGCCATCCATGCTGTTTCATCCGCCGGGTTTGAAATACGTAAAACAACTGAAGGAACCAACCCCCTCTATCATGTGTATTTTGATGATGACAAGTATGTTACCTGTTTTTCCAAAGTATACAACCATGAAGCCAATCCCAAGGAGAACTTTGCAGCCATCATGACGTGTTCGGATGCTGAAGAAAATTGTCCCTTTATTCCCGGTTGTGAATTAAGGATCGCTACAACCTACAATGATCCCAAAGCTTATGACGGAACAGTGTTACAGGATGAAAAATATACAGAGCGGAGTAACCAGATTGCAATGGAGTGTTTGTATGTATTTTCCAAAGTGATATAGTTATTGCATCATCTTCCACACCATTGCTGCAACCACTCCCCCTATCAAAGGCCCAACAACAGGAATCCAGCTATAACTCCAACCGCTATCTCTTTTTACTCCAAGTGGCAAAATAAAATGCATAATGCGTGGGCCCAAATCACGTGCTGGGTTTATAGCATAACCTGTGGGTCCGCCCAAACTCAAACCAATGCCAAGTACTAATAATGCAACAGGGAGTGCATCCAATGCACCCAATGAACTTTGCGGTGATGCAATAAACAATACACCTAATACAAACACAGCAGTAATCACGGTTTCAGTTAATAAATTAAACAACACATTGGGAATAGCAGGCATATTGCAGAACACCGCCAGCTTTAAATCTGTATCAGTAGTTGCATCAAAATGTTGTTTGTATGCCAGCCACATTAAAAAACTTCCCGTCATTGCACCTGCAAATTGTGCGGCTATGTACATCGGCACGTTTGCCCAATCAAATTTTTCCAATACGGCTAATGCGATAGTAACAGCAGGATTGAGATGTGCACCACTCACAGTGGCACTGCTGTAAACACCAACAAATACAGCCACAGCCCAGCCCAATGTAATCACAATCCATCCTCCGTTTTGTCCTTTGGATTTATTGAGTAATACATTTGCTACAACACCATTGCCCAATATAATAATGAACATTGTTCCGATAAATTCTGCAATAAAAGGAGTCATGAATTATTTACGATTTTAAATTTCAGATTTACGATTACTAAAATTAAAGGAAGTACCACTAAATTTCTAAATCGTCAAATTCGTAAATCGTACTTCTTAATTCTTATTTTAAAAGATATCCTTCCGCCACTTTATAAAAATCCTTCAGCTGCTGTTCTTTCCATACTTCATCTTTATTCATCTCTTTCATTAAAATATCAGCTACCAGCGGAGCGGCTTCAATGGCTGCTTTGGCATCGAGTATGAGTGCTCTTGTTCTTCTGCTCAATACATCTTCCACCGTCATGGCCATTTCATTACCTACGGCCCACATTACTTCTGCAACAGTATAATGTAAATCAGGATGTATGGTTTGTGAGTAGCCCTGATGTTGTAAATAACGAATGGCGGCTGCATCACTTCCATAATAAGCCAAAGGATCATCATAATCAGGTTTCTTAATCCATCCGTGCAGTTTCATTGTTTCAGTTTGGCAACGGGTATATGCCAAACCGCCTGCATAATGTGATTTGAGAATTACTTCCTGCGCCATCTTTCTGTATGTCGTCCATTTGCCGCCGCTGATGTTGATCATGCCGCCCTTGCTTTCCCAAATGGTATGGTCACGTGGAAGCACAGCTGTTTTTTTCTTGCCTGGAATTTTTATCAAAGGACGCAAACCTGCAAATACGCTTTTTACATCACTTCGTTGCAAACCTGTATGCACATAACGATTAAAGTGATTGATAACAAATTCCACTTCTTCTTCTCTCGGCACGGGTTCAATTGATGGGTGCTCCACACTTGTATCAGTTGTGCCGATAATGACTTTGTTATGAAACGGCACGGCAAACAAGACTCGTCCATCATCAGTACGTGGAATAAACAAAGCCTGTTCGCCGGGAAAGAATTGTTTATCCACCACAATATGAATGCCCTGTGAAGGGCTAACTGCTTTTTCCAAACCATCATCATCCATCTTCAATACATCATCTACAAACACACCTGTTGCATTTACCACAACAGTTCCTCTTGCTTCATATGTTTCATTGTTGATGGTATCATGAATTACTACTCCTTTTACTTTTTCATTTTCACGAATGAGGTTCACCACTTTTGCATAATTCAAAACAGTTGCACTTACATCTGCCGCAGTTAACGCTAATGTTACACAAAGTCTTGCATCATCAAACTGACCGTCATAATATGCAACCCCGCCGCTCAATCGCTTTCCATCAAGCCCTTTAATATATTGTTGTGTGCGTTTAATGGAAAGCATTTCACTTTTCCCCAAACTCAACTTGCCTGATAAGAAATTATAAGCCTTCAAACCCAATCCATAATACAAAGTTTCATACCAGCGGTAGGAGGGCATCACCAATTTTAAAGGATGTGCTAAATGCGGTGCATTCTTTAATAACAAACCTCTTTCTTTTAATGCATCACGCACTAAACGTATATTTCCTTGTTGTAAATAACGCACACCTCCATGTATCAATTTAGTAGAGCGGCTGGATGTGCCTTTTCCAAAATCATATTGCTCCACCAGCAATGTTTTATAACCACGTGCTGCTGAATCAACAGCTGAGCCCAGGCCTGTAGCGCCACCGCCAATGATAATAATATCCCAGTGATGGGTTGATTTGAGTTGCTGTATTTGTTGTGAACGATTCAAAACTGAATTAAGATTTCTTGTTTTTCTTTAATGATGAAAATCAGGGAGTGCAATTTAAATGAATCAGGTTGAAGTTGTGTAACAATAAGCTAATAGCTCATGGCGGCCTTCACTGCTTTTAACCACCCTTCATATAAAGAGTTTCTTTTATTATCGTCCATTTTACTTTCAAACTTTCGATCAATTTGCCATTGCTGCTGTAACTCATCAATGTTGTTCCAGTAACCGGTTGCCAATCCTGCAAGATAAGCTGCGCCTAATGCGGTTGTTTCTGTAACCTTAGGCCGAACCACCGCAGTATTGAGAACATCACTTTGAAATTGCATGAGTTCATTGTTTACAGTAGCTCCTCCATCAACACGCAATTCTTTGATTTCAATTCCTGAGTCTGCTTCCATAGCTTTTAAAACGTCTGTAGTTTGATAGGCGATGCTGTCTAATGATGCTTTGGCTATATGTGCAGCAGTGGTGCCTCTTGTTAACCCAACCATTGTGCCACGAGTGTGTTGGTTCCAATAGGGTGCGCCTAATCCTGCAAATGCAGGAACAACATAAACTCCTTCTGTATCTTTTACTTTGGCTGCCAGTTCTTCTACTTCTGAAGAAGAACGAATAATTCCCAATCCATCACGCAACCATTGTACAACTGCACCGGCAATAAACACACTACCTTCCAAAGCATATTCTGTTTTGCCATTAATTTTCCATGCAACAGTCGTTAATAAATTATTGTGAGAGTGAATGAGTTTTTCTCCGGTATTCATCAGCATAAAACATCCGGTGCCATATGTATTTTTAACCATGCCCGGCTGTGTGCAAAGTTGACCAAACAAGGCACTTTGCTGATCACCTGCAATTCCGGCGATCGGAATGTTTTTTGAGGTGAGAATATTTTCTGTTGTCCCATATACTTCGCTGCTGCTTCGTATCTGCGGAAGCATGTTTCCCGGAATATCAAATATTTTTTCAAGCTCACCATCCCATTGGCAGGTTTGTAAATTCATGAGCATGGTACGGCTGGCATTGCTTACATCGGTTGCATGCACTTGTCCTTTTGTTAAATTCCAAAGCAGCCATGAATCAACTGTACCGAAACAAAGTTCACCTTTTTCTGCTTTGGCTCTTGCACCTTCAACGTTATCTAAAATCCATTTGATTTTTGTAGCACTGAAATAGGCATCAACTACCAATCCTGTTCTTTGCTGGATTAAAATGTGCAGATGTTTGTGTTTGAGTTCATCACAAAAATCTGCAGTACGCCTGTCTTGCCACACAATAGCATTATAGATGGGTTTGCCTGTACTTCGTTCCCACACCACCGTTGTTTCTCTTTGATTGGTAATGCCAATGGCATGAATATTTTCTGCACTCAAGCCGGCTTTTGATACAGCTTCTGCTGCAACACCCAACTGTGTGCTCCAGATTTCTTCGGGATTGTGCTCCACCCAACCGGGTTTCGGAAAAATTTGAGTGAATTCTTTTTGTGCGACAGAGATGATATTTCCATTTTTGTCAAATACAATGGCACGGCTGCTGGTTGTGCCCTGGTCGAGTGCAAGTATATACGTGTTCATGCAAACAAGTTACTGAAAAATGTGTTCGGGCTGATAAGTGGCATGTTTAGTTATATTGTGAACTATTACATTTGCATTATGCAGTTAATTGAAGTAACCACACCGAAGCACGAAAAAGAATTCATAAAGGTGAATGTACTTATGAATGCAGGCGACCCCAATTATATTCGTCCGCTGGATAAAGATGTGCTGCAGGTATTTGATAAAGAGAAAAACAAAGCTTACCGTTTTGGCGAAACCATTCGCTGGATTTTAAAAGATGATAATGGCAAACTCATTGGCCGCATTGCAGCCTATGTAAACAAAAAATACAAAACAAAAGGCGATGAAGGCCCTGTAGGTGGTTTTGGTTTTTTTGAGTGTATTAATGATCAGGCAGTCGCCAATCTTTTATTTGATACTGCAAAAAACTGGCTGCATGCAAAAGGCATGTATGCAATGGATGGGCCCATCAACTTTGGTGAGCGTGACAGATGGTGGGGTGTGCAGGTAGGAGGTTTTCAGGAGCCATTGTATTGCATGACCTACAATCCAAAATATTATCAGCAGTTGTTTGAAAACTATGGTTTCAAAGTATTCTTTAATCAATATTGTTATGCGTTAAAAGTAAAAGACCGCTTGCAGGAT
>JBKCJY010000053.1:0-3911 GCA_046301455.1 Chitinophagaceae bacterium
ATCTTCAATCATACCTTCAAGCCCCATTTTACGGCCATCATCAGGCGAATAAATGCGGGTGATGCCATATTGCTGAAGTTCATCAATTTCGGTTGGCAAGATTGTTCCGCCGCCACCGCCAAAGATTTTAATGTGGCCGCATCCGTTTTCTTCCAGCAAATCTTTCATGTATTTAAAAAACTCCACGTGTCCGCCCTGGTAGCTGGTAATGGCAATGCCTTGTGCATCTTCTTCAATGGCACATTCCACAATTTCTTTTACGCTTCGGTTGTGACCAAGATGGATAATTTCAGCGCCTTTGCTTTGCATAATGCGGCGCATAATGTTGATGGCAGCATCATGGCCATCAAAAAGTGCTGCGGCAGTTACAATTCGTACTTTATTTGAAGGAGAATAGTTCATAATTTACAAACTAGTATTTGATGGAGTTGGCAAAGGTACAATAAGCAGCACAAAGACGAATATCTGTTAGTTGTGAATGGTAGAGGCTCGTTTCAGTTGTTCAAGCTGCTCTGAACACTTCAAATTGGGATAACGAAGGGTGTAAGCAATCCGGAATGGGAGTGGGCTTTGAATGAACCCAGGGTGGGAGCAGCAACGCTTTATAGCGGGAGGAGCAACGCTTTAAGTGAGGCTGATGGTGGAAGCAGCCAGCATTTAGCCTTTGACTTGAGTGACATCAGAATAAATGATTTAAACGGAATGGGTACAAATTATAACAAAAAACCCCGGAAGACTCCGGGGTTTTTTTATTTTAATTATCTCTTCTTGCCATATATATTAATATGTACTGCACCAGTGTGGCAATGGAGGCAAGCGCCGCAACCACATAGGTCATAGCCGCCCATTTGAGCGCATCTTTTGCACCATCATGCTCCCGCTGGTTTACCACATTGGTGTGGTTGAGCCAGGCAAGTGCCCTGTTACTGGCGTCAAATTCTACCGGCAAAGTAATAACGGTAAAGAGCGTGCTAGCCGCAAAAAGCAGGATACCAATCAGCAAAACTGTTGGATTACCCCCTCCAAAACCAAGAATACCAACGCCTATGGCCAAAATCCATTGGGAGAGTGTAGTGCTTACCTGAGCAATGGGAACTAACCTTGAACGTAGCATAAGCCATTGGTAAGCAGTGGAGTGTTGAACGGCATGGCCACATTCATGAGCTGCCACAGCTGCGGAGGCTATGGAGTTGCCGTTAAATACATCGGGGCTGAGGTTTACGGTTTTGTTCATGGGGTTGTAATGGTCGCTCAGGAAGCCATCCACTGAAACCACCTGTACGTCATAAATGCCATTTTCTTTGAGCATTTTTTCGGCTACCTGCTTGCCGGTTAAACCGCTGAAAAGGGGCTGCTGGGCATATTGCTTAAACTTGCTTTTGAGCCTCATTTGAACCAAAAAACCGATGCCCATAAAAAGGAGCGAAACAATTAAAATTCCGGGTGTCATTTGATATTATTTTAAGTAGCAAAGTAACCATCAAATTCGTTTCCAAACCCTGAAATTGCCAAAAAATGCCTGAGTTAATTTATTGCTAAGTCTTTTTGGCAGAAGCGGTTACGTTTGTGAGTAGCCGTAAGCAAAAAATATTTTTTTGAGTGATTTTTGGAGATTCTTAACATATTGATTATCAATATAAAAGATAGCTATTTAGCCTGTAAATGAAACCTGTATATGAGGTGCGTTTCATCATATAATTTATGCACATCGCCCAAAATTAATTTTGAAATGTGGCCGATAGTTGTAATTTAGCAACAGAATTTAATGGGTTAGTAAGTACAAAGGGCAGGAAGCAATTCCGGCCCTTTTACTTTTTATAAACTGCAGAATTTTTTTCTCCAATTTTTTATTGATTTAAGCAATGCATCAATTATTTTTTATTTTAAAAAATAGTTTGATTCATTGATTTTTTTTGATGCACTTTTATACAGTTGATGAATTAAAATTATGAGTAAAATAAAAACAGCATTTTTTTGCAGCAACTGCGGATATGAATCAACCAAATGGATTGGACGGTGTCCGAGTTGTAATGAATGGAACACATTTGTTGAAGAACTGATTTCAAAAAATAAAGAGGATGTAAAAAAACAAATGTGGCGTGATGACAAGAACGCAGGTGAAAGCAAAATCATTTCGTTAAGTGAAGTAAAAAGCAGCGAAGAAAAAAGATTGCTTACTGGTGATGATGAATTAAACCGAGTGCTTGGTGGCGGCATTGTTCCCGGAAGCATTGTGTTGATTGCAGGTGAACCCGGTATTGGAAAATCAACTTTATTTTTGCAAAGCGGTTTACAATTAAAAGATGTTACTGTTTTGTATGTGAGCGGTGAAGAGAGCGAGCAGCAAATTAAAATGCGTGCCGACCGTTTGCAAATGCAAAATGAAAATTTTTATTTGCTTACTGAAACATCAACTAACACCATCTTCAACGAAATAAAAAAGCTAAATCCGGATTTAGTAATTATTGATTCCATTCAAACTTTACAAACACCTTATATAGAAAGCGGCCCGGGCAGTATTTCACAAATAAGAGAGAGTGCAGCAGAGCTGCAACGTTTTGCCAAAGAAACCAATACACCTGTGTTTCTCATTGGGCATATTACCAAAGATGGAAACATTGCAGGTCCAAAAATTCTGGAGCATATGGTTGATACGGTGTTACAGTTTGAAGGCGACCGACATTACACCTATAGAATTTTAAGAACTATGAAGAACCGATTTGGTTCTACCAATGAACTGGGAATTTATGAAATGACTGAAGCAGGTATGCGACCTGTAAATAATCCCAGCGAAATACTCATTACGCAAAAGGAAGATGTATTGAGCGGTATTGCTATTGCCGCAACTATGGAAGGAATGCGACCGCTTTTAATTGAAGTACAGGCATTGGTTACTCAAAGTGTATATGGTACACCACAACGAACTGTGAGTGGTTTTGATTTGAGAAGATTACAACTACTGCTTGCTGTTTTGGAAAAGCGTGGTGGATTTCATTTTGGAATGAAGGATGTGTTTTTAAATATTGCCGGTGGAATAAAAGTAGAAGATCCTTCAATTGATCTAGCGGTCTTGTGTGCATTATTATCGAGTTATGAAGATGTGCCGTTGAATCCTCAACTATGTTTTGCAGGTGAAGTAGGGTTAAGCGGAGAAATAAGAGCAGTGAACAGAATTGAACAACGTATTGCCGAAGCGGAGAAGCTAGGCTTTGAAAAAATCATTATCAGTAAATACAACCTCGGCCATAATTCAAAAGATAAAAAAGTACAGCAGAAGTACAATATTGAAGTAGTAACGATGGGGAAAGTGGAAGAGTTGTATCAATATTTATTTCAGGGTTGATTGTTTTTGTAAAGAATGTTTTTAACTTTCTGCAATGAAAAACGCCCGTAAATGGATCACCGATCTTGCGCATTTATTTTTTCCGCACTATTGTGCAGGCTGCGGAAGTGATTTGGTGGAAGCGCATCAACACATATGCCAGCAATGTTATACTTCATTACCCGAAACCAACTTTTCACCGCATAACAATAATCCTATTGAAAAAATATTTTATGGTCGGGTAGACGTAACTGAGGCAATGGCAGCTTATTATTTTACCAAGCATTCCGTTTTACAGCAGCTCATTCACACACTTAAATACCGTAACAATAAAGAAGTGGGATTACAACTGGGCAGATGGATGGGTGTTTTGCTGAAAAACAGCAACCGCTTTGCAACCATTGATGCATTAGTACCATTACCACTCTTTCCTGAAAAGGAAAAGAAGCGGGGCTATAACCAGGCAACTGTTTTGTGCGAAGGTATCTCTGAAATAATAAATGTGCCTGTTGTAAACGAATTTATACAGCGGAAACGTTATACGGATACACAAACAAAAAAAGGCAGAAGTGAACGCTGGAAAAATGTA
>JBKCJY010000054.1:0-8131 GCA_046301455.1 Chitinophagaceae bacterium
TTTGTGAAGAGTATGTGTATCGTGGCGCTTTGTTTCAATTGATGATGGTTGAAACAAATAACATCTGGATTATAGCTGCTTTGCTCAGCTCCATCATTTTTGCATTTGGTCATGGCACTCAAGGTGAGAAAGCGATACTGCAGATTATTCCTTTTGCATTGGGTTTTCATGTATTGGTGTACATAAGCGGCGGATTGTTATTACCAATGATTGTGCATTTTTTATACAATGTGCTGGTGGAGATTTTATTTGGGAAGAAGATTAAGGAAGATTCAAAAGAATAATACGCATGAATTTGAAAACTGAATTGATTCAGGCATTATCATCAAACTATTAAGCACCAAATATCGACCCCTAATTTACCATTCAATCTTCTCACCCCATCTTCCCAAACTGAAATATTTATTGAGCGGCAGGTTAATGCCTAACTGATTGTATGCAGTTGAGTTTTGAAAATAACTCCTGGCATAGCGTATTTGTAATTTGGGCAATATGGCACCAACGCCCAGCGAAAAACCCGTTAGGCCATTGGGCACATTGTTAATCCGCAACTCAGAGCGGCGCAGAAAATTATAACCCACTGTTACCTCTACCCTTTCGCCAATTAACAATTGAGTTGAAAAAACAAAATGCTGAAACAGTTTATCGAACGTAAACTTTTTGGAAGATGGATTGCGAAAACCATTTTCGTTATTAAATATTGTATCGTTATACAAAATATCAAACTGATGCAAATGATGGGCTGTTAATGAAAAACGGATAGGCGCTTTTTCTAATTGTTTAAATATTCCAAATACCACATCAAAAGGAAGTTCTTCTGCTACGTTTGCATTGTAACGTTTTAACTGTGTGCCCATATTCATCGCTACTAATCCTATCTGCAGCAGTCGAGCGCTGTCTTTATACAACACACCCACATCAGCAGCTACAGCATTGGAGCGGTACAAACCGTAATTGGATGCAATGTATTTGGCATTGATGCCATACTTCCATTTTTCAAGATATTCCCTGCTTGCCGAAAGTTGAATTACAAAATCTCTGGGTTTAAAATTTCCGAGAATATTTCCTGAGGCATCTGTTTGTGTAATGTTTCCATAATCAAAAAATAAAACAGAAGCTGCAAAATTGGTTTTGAGTTTTGAATGGTGAAAAGCCTGCATCCAGTGATAGTTTTTGGCACCATCATATAAGCTGTTGAAATTAGCTACCATCTGGGAGTGCATAGATGCATCAAGCTGTGCCGGGTTTTGGAACGCCAATGAAAGATCATTGCTTTGCTGCGCCACATTAATACCACCCAATGCTGCCAATTGTGGCGATGCTGGAAAACGCAAAAAGTTATACGTATTACTGCCGCCCAATGTTTGTGCATACGCTGCTGCACATGCAAAAAGAAAAACGAGTATGCTGCCTATCTGTTTCAATTCACATCTTTAATGCCGTAAATTACTGATTAATGTGTTATCTCAATAAAATACAACCTTACCATTCAATGGCAGGTAACTTCTATATTTGTATACAAACTTTTACATGCGTTATTTCCTAATCGGTTTTATGGGCAGCGGCAAAACATACTGGGCCAATGAATGGAGCCGTGTATTTAATATCCCTGCATTTGACCTTGATGAAGAAATTGAAAAAGCACAGCAAAGAAGTATTGACCGCATTTTTAAAGATGATGGTGAAGACGAATTCAGAAAAATGGAACAGCGGATGCTGCACTCATTTTTTGAGAAAGACAATTTCATTTTAAGTTGCGGTGGTGGCACACCCTGTTTTTACAAAAACATAGATGAAATGAATAAACAGGGAGTTACCATTTATTTAAAAAGTGATGCGAAACTACTTGCAGAGCGGCTGAGATATGAAAAAGAAGCAAGGCCTTTAATCAAAAGTATATCTGATGAAATGCTGGAACAGTTTATTGAACAAAAACTGAAAAGCCGCACTGAGTGTTACAGCAAAGCCATGTATCACCTGCCTGTACAATTCATCAGCAATGAAAATTTTGAACGCATAAAATTTCGTCATGCAAAACAATAATCTTCAAAATGCATTTATCTCCGGTGCTTTAGCAGTGGTCTTAGGCGCTTTTGGTGCACATGCATTAAAAGACCTGCTTAATGAGCAGCAAATGCATACGTATGAAACAGCAGTACAATATCATTTTTATCACAGCATTGCATTGGCCATTACAGGTTTATTGCAATTAAACATTTCAAATAAATGGACTGCTTATGCAGGTAAATTATTTATAGCCGGTTTACTTTTATTCAGCGGTTCTCTATACCTCATGAGTTTTTTAAATGCAGCAGGTGTACAGGGTGTTAAATGGCTGGGAGCTATAACTCCATTGGGCGGTGTAAGTTTTATTGCCGGATGGATTTGTTTATTTTTAAGTGTTACAAAACCTAAACAGTAAGCGGCAACGAAAGTGTAATAGATGTTCCGTTATTGGAACTGATGGAAAAATGTCCTCCGATATTTTCCATACGCCTTTGCATACTTTTTAAACCGTTTCCAAACTCATTTAATTTTTGCTGATCCATTCCTTTGCCGTTATCAGTAATAATTATGATCAACTGATCATTGCTGCAAATGAATTGCAAATGCACATGTGTTGCCTTTGCATGTTTAATTACATTATTGAGCGTCTCTTTAAGTACAAGAAATAAATTGCGGCGTTTATTTCCGCCCAAGTCAACCTTTGGAATCTCACCAGGAACAGAGATATCATAGTTGAGTTTAAAATTGTCGAGGTATTCTGATGCATTGGAACGCATATAAGCAATGGTGCTGGCTATTGTATCATTGCCCGGGTTCATACTCCAGATGATGCCATTCATTTTACTCATGAGTTCATTGGCATTGTTGCTGATGCCTGCAATTTCATCCAATTGCTGATCTTTTGTTTTTTGCATGGCAATTTCACTCAGTAACCTGATGGCAGTAACACCGCTGCCCAGTTCATCATGCATATCTGCACTGATGCGTGTACGTTCATCCTGCTGGGCACGGAGTACAGCAATTTGTTTTTCATATTCCTGCCGTTCAGCTTCCTGTTTCATCAATGCATTCATTGTTGCTTTTTCAATCAACTGCATTTTGTTTTTATAGATAAGGCCCAATAAAAAGAAAACAAGCTCCAGGAAAATACCAACTTCAAAATAAAGTAACGACTGGCGAAACAACCCATCATTTGGAATAAAAGAAGCTACCCTTACAACGATGATAACCTGTGAAATACCGGCAAACAACAAATTGGCAATATTACCTGCCACTAGGTAATTCATAAGCTTGTTTCGTTGTGTGATACCAATTACAATGTAAGTTAAGACTACGAAAATCATAAAGTATTTGCTGATGTTTTCCGTATTATTTAACCAATTATAAGGCTTGCCACTGAAATACATCCATGTAAACAAACCAAGAAAAGCAAAGAGTACGACTTCCGCCCCGATAAATATTTTATTCAGCAATTTATATTCAGCACGAGTATTCAAAAACATCCGGGTAAACCGTATGTAAAAAAAATAACCTGTAAACAATAAAAAATAATCAAGATATTCTTCATTAAAAAAACTAAACCACTCAGATGAATTGTAATAGATGGCCTTTAAAAAAAGCATTACAGCTACACATAACGTATAAACAGAATAATACAAAAACTCCCTTTTCCTGTTTTGCAAAAAAGTAAAAAATGAAAACAGCAGCATCATCATGAGTATTCCCGTCATTCCATAGGTAATAATGTTCATGCCATCCCGGCGGGTATGCATATAGTTAACATGATAGCGGTAAAACTTCTTATCAATCAAAGCGGGCTTGATGATTGAAATATTGGTGCGTGCAAAATTGGAACGAATGAGCAACTGAACCTCTTTCATTGGCTCCAGTGTCAGCAAACTGTAGGCAAGTTCACCATCACCCGGCAACTGATAAGTTAATTGTTTCCATGGTATCCCGGTACTGTCACGTATGTACAATTGTATTTTTTTTGATTGCATGCCAGAAGTAAGGTAATACTGCTTCTGCACAGGTAAATCATTGTATACCCATAAAAGAATATACAGATCCCCGTCAATAATTAAACTCTTTTTTACTTCTTTGTTTGGCAACTGATTCAGATGCCTGAACATGGAATTGGAAATTTCATCAGGATGCTTTTTCCGCAGCGTATCCAAATACACATGAATATAATTCTTCAGAAAAATTGAATTATCAATCTTTGAAGTATGCACAATATTAAAAGCTGTATCCTCATGACTGTAAGCAGTATAACAAAGCAAAACGGCAAATAAAAACAGCAGATATCTTCTCATAATAGCATTTGGCAGGCAAAAGATATAAAAAAATAAGGTTTCTGCATATTTACTGATGAATTTTGGAAAGATGGTTTCTTTATCTTTGTTTGAACAGCAGTGCAAGCGCATGAAGGAAAAACGAAAAACCAAAAAAGAAGGCGAACTCCGTCAGGAGCAGGAAGAAACAGTAACTGTAAAACAACTGGTGAAGGATGAACGAACTCATAAAATCACCGGCTCTGTTTTTATCCTTATATCTCTGCTGCTTTTTATTTCATTTACCTCTTATTTATTTACCTGGCAGGAAGACCAGGATAAAGTTCTCAAAAATGCAGGCAATTACCTGTTGAGTGATGATGCAACAGCATCCAATTTACTAGGTCGTGCCGGTGCGTGGATGGCACATCTGTTCTTTTACCAGTCATTTGGAGTTGCTTCTTATCTATTCTGCACTTTGTTTTTTGTGGTTGGCATTAATCTTCTGTTTGGCAAAAAAGTATTTTCAATTGCCCGCAACCTCAAATACCTTATTGCAGGTTTAATAGTATTACCGGTTAGTTTTGCATTCTTTTTACAATCACAGGCATTCCCCTGGGGTGGTGCAATTGGAAATTATACTTCAGGCTGGTTAAATGGATTTATTGGCGCAACAGGAACCGGTTTTTTACTTGCAATTGCTGCTTTGAGTTATATTATTTGGCGTTTTAACCCTGTATTTAAACTCCCTCCAAAAAAAGAAAAGCAGGAACCTCAACCACTGGCAGAAGAGCCAAATGAAACAGTTGAAGAATTTTCAACAAATGAAAAAGCAAATAACAGCAACCAGTTAAAAAAGGAAAATGAAACAGCGGTTATATTTCCGCCATTAACGGAGAATAAATCTCATGAATTTGTTCTTACAGAAAAAGAACCGGTTGATGAAATAAAACCTTTGCCGCCTGTTGAACCTGTATACGAAGCGCCTGAAGAAATTATTGCTCCACCCGAACCCAAAAAGAAATCACAGCCCATTGAGCCATTGGAACTGGAAATAAAAACTGTTGAAACAACTGCAACAGCAAATGAAGAAAAATCTGTGGTTGAAAACCTTCCGCCGTATGATCCTTTTCTTGATTTAAAAGATTATAAGTTTCCAACACTCAATTTGCTGGAAAACCACGGCAGTGAAAAAATTGTACAGGATGCCAATGAGTTGGAAAATTATAAAAACCAAATCATAAGCACACTTCGTAATTATGATATAGAAATACAAAAAATTTCTGCAACTGTAGGCCCAACGGTTACGTTGTATGAAATTGTACCTGCTGCAGGTGTTCGTATTTCAAGAATTAAAAACCTCGAAGATGATGTTGCATTAAGCCTTGCTGCTTTGGGGATTCGTATCATCGCTCCAATTCCGGGCAAAGGAACCATTGGTATTGAAGTACCCAATGTGAAGAAGACAGTGGTGAGCATGAAAACATTACTGTCATCAGAAAAATTCCAGCACAACAACTTCGCATTACCAATTGCTATTGGTAAGCGTATAGATAATGAAAATTTCATTGTTGATTTGGCAAGCATGCCGCACCTACTCATGGCAGGTGCTACAGGCCAGGGTAAATCAGTCGGGCTTAATGCAATCCTTGTTTCATTACTTTACAAGAAACATCCATCTCAATTAAAATTAGTTTTGGTTGATCCCAAAAAAGTTGAATTAAGTTTATACCGCCATATTGAAAAACATTTTCTTGCAAAACTCCCCGGAGAAGATGAAGCAATTATTACTGATACAAAAAAAGTAATTAATACACTTAATGCATTGTGTATTGAAATGGATAACCGTTATGATTTGCTCAAAGAAGCCGGTTGCCGCAACATTCGTGAATACAATGAAAAATTTGTCGCACGCAAACTCAATCCGCAAAAAGGTCATCAATACCTGCCGTTTATTGTGTTGGTTGTGGATGAGTTTGCTGATTTGATTATGACAGCAGGCAAAGAAATTGAAATGCCAATTGCAAGGCTGGCGCAACTGGCACGTGCTGTTGGTATCCATCTCATTATTGCTACACAGCGTCCATCAGTAAACATCATTACTGGTACTATCAAGGCCAACTTCCCCGCACGGATTGCGTTTAAAGTTTCATCAAAGGTTGATAGCCGTACCATTCTTGATACCGGCGGTGCCGAGCAATTGATTGGTAAAGGTGATATGCTTATCAGTTATAATGGTGAGTTGGTGCGTTTACAATGTGCTTTTGTTGATACGCCGGAAGTAGATGATATTGTTTCCTTCATCAGCAAACAAAGAGGCTATGCCCAATCCTTCCTGTTGCCGGAGTATATTGATGAAAAAGAAATGGAAGGAAAGGATTTTGATTTGAGCGACCGTGATCCGTTGTTTGAAGACGCTGCACGCCTCATCGTTCAAAACCAAGTAGGATCAACTTCACTCTTGCAAAGAAGAATGAAGTTGGGTTATAACCGTGCCGGCCGCCTGATGGATCAGCTTGAAGCAGCTGGTGTTGTAGGCGGCAGCCAGGGTAGTAAAGCAAGAGATGTGCTTATAAAAACCGAGGCCGAACTGGACCAACATCTTCAAATGATGGGTTAATTTCGTTAAAAGAAACCCAAGAACCCATCATTCTTTAATCTCAGTGCAACACTTATCTTTGCGGCCACATCTGAAAAATAAATTCAGAAGTAAACTACCAGAGATGAAACAAGTAAAATCAATCATTACCATTCTTTTTCTTTTGTGTTTTGGAATTGCAACAGCACAAAACAAGCAAATGGGTGCCAGTGATCCCAATGCCAAAAAAATACTGGATGCTGTAAGTGCTAAATTCAAAACTTATAAAGGTGTGCAGGCTGCTTTTTCCTTTACAACAGAAGATGCAAAAGGAAAAGTACAGGGTACAAAAAAAGGGTCATTGCTGATGAAGGGCACCAAGTACAGAGTTACACTCATTGGCGGGCAGGATATTTTTTGTGATGGCGCAAATATCTGGACATATGATAAACTGGCTAATGAAGTTTCAGTTTCAAAATATGATCCGGGCCAAAATACAATTACCCCTCAAAAATTATTTACCAGTTTTTACGACAAAGATTTTTTATACAAACTCAATGGCGAAAAAAAACAGGGAAACAGAACATTGCAGGAAATTGAGTTAACTCCATACGATAAATCTAAACCATTCTTTAAAGTATATGTGTGGGTTGATAAAGCAACTCAAACAATTTACAGTGTGAAAGTAATGGAGAAAAGCGGCAACCGGTATACCTACACCGTTTCAACTTTAAATGGAAATGCGGCAGTTACAGATGCACAGTTTGTATTTGACAAGAAAAAGTATCCCGGAGTGGAAGTAATTGATTTGAGATAACAAATAAATATTCTGATATAAGAAATGCCGCAATTGTTGTTGCGGCATTTTTATTTTTATAAAAAGCATATTATACCCTCGTTATGAATTTGCCATATCCGGTATCGCTTCTACTTTATATGCACCTGCATCGAGTTTTGCTTTTGTTTCAGTAAATGCTTTTAATGTTTCTTCAATATCTGCATCAGTATGTGCAGCAGAAGGAATTAAACGGTAAATGATATGTCCTTTTGGAATCACAGGATATACAACAATTGAACAGAAGATATTGTAATTCTCTCTCAAATCCATTACCATCGCTGTTGCTTCCTCAACACCGCCTTTCATATACACCGGTGTAACGGGGCTATCAGTTTTACCAATATCAAAACCACGTTCTTTCAAACCATTCTGCAGTTTGCGTGCATTGCTCCAGAGTTTTTCTTTTAACTCAGGCATAGTACGCAACATTTCTAA
>JBKCJY010000055.1:0-21076 GCA_046301455.1 Chitinophagaceae bacterium
GTAAAGGATTCTTCACCAGTATCATCAGGTCTTTCTTTTGAAGGAAGAATAACTGTGTTGGGAACAGGTACATTAATTTTTGTAGCCAAACAATTGTTGAAAAATTTATCATCTGCACTCCACCAAAACGGATTGTTGATTACTGCACATCCTGCAATAGCTTCATTCTTTAGCATGGCACGGTAATGCGGTACATCTTGCGAAATGCGATCTACAATCACAGCATAACCGCTGCCTTGCCCCTGCACCACTTTATCAACACGTACTGATTCAGCATAAATGTCGTCAATTTTCTTACTGTTAATACGCTCAACAAATGCAAGTGGAAAGGAGCGTTCTTTACCATGCAGGATGCCTATTTTTTTCATACAAGAATTTTGAAAGGTGATTGATGTTATTCACATCATTTATAATGTTGTTTCAATATAGTGCACATTTTGTAAACCCTGATGCAAGAGTGAAAATTTATTTTCTTTAATTCCTTACTTTTGAAACCATGCATAAAAAAAAGAGTTTGAGTATACTGGTTGAAAAAAAAGAATTGGAAAGTGAGTTTCTGGAGCGAGATGTGAAAATTGACTTTTACCTGCCCACCCATGTAAAGCAGCCCGAAAAAATGAGCCTGCTTTTAATTAATGACGGCCAGGATTTGCCCAAAATGCCTTTTGAAAACATTCTGGAAGATTTATATTACTATCATAAGATCGAGCCCCTGCTTTGTGTTGGAATTCATTGTGGGGCCGATAGAAAGAATGAATATGGGGTAGCTTCTCAAAAGGATTATATGGGAAGGGGAGCTAAAGCGGGGCTTTATACAAAATTCATATTTCAGGAATTACTTCCATTTATCCGTAAAAAATATCATATGCCTCATTTTAAGGAAAAAGCTTTTGCAGGCTTCTCTTTGGGCGGCTTAATGGCAATGGATATTGTTTGGAACCATCCTGAAGAATTTTCTAAAGTGGGTATTTTTTCCGGCTCTTTATGGTGGAGGCAAAAAGGGTATGATGATGGTTATACTGATGAAGCTGACCGTATCATGCACAATCAAATACGAAATACAAAAATTGCAGCTCCTTGGCTTGAATTCTTTATTCAAACAGGAGCAATGGATGAAAAAAAAGACCGCAACCAAAACGGCATTATTGATAGTATTGATGATGCATTGGATTTAATAAAAGAGCTTAAGAATAAAGGCTATACAGATGACGCAATAGAATATCTTGAACTGGAAGATGGTAAACATGACGTGCCTACATGGGGCAAAGCATTTCCTGATTTTTTAAAATGGGGTTGGGGAGAGTAGAAGAAACCAATGGTGGGTGGATAGCCGATAGCATTTAGTAATGAGTGGTGCGTAATTCATTTTTTTTGAATTTGGGTTTAACTCCATAAAAAAACTCCGCAATTATATTGCGGAGTTTTTTTATGGAGTTGTGTTCAATTAAATATTAGAACAAATAACGCACACCAATTTGCATACCCCAAACACTTGAAATGCTGCGGTTGATTTGGTATGGTCTTGTTGGCAACTGACCTGTTGTAGCTACTGTTTGCATACGGTAACGAGGTGCACCAGTTGCAGCATCAACACTTGAGAAGATTAATGGAGTAATATTACCTGTACCACCCTGGTAGTTCAAATAACGTACACCCCAATCTCTGTTGATCATATTTGCAAAGTTGATTACATCTGCCTGGAATCTTAATGTATGAATAGTGCCACCTTTTGTTTTTACATAAAAGTCTTGTTGAAACTGAGCATTTACATTATGTAACCAGGGATACAATGCTTCATTACGGGTTACATATTGTCCTCTTCTTTTCTTTAGAGGGCTGTTTTCAATAAACTGGTTGAAAGCATCCCATTGTGCCTGTGCACTATAGGGAGTTGATCCGGTAATTGCATCAAAGAGGATCTCACCTTGATTGCGTGGGATGTACATTAAATCAGCAGCGTTACCATCACCATTCATATCATTTTGGTAAACAAAGCTGAAGTTGTTTTGAGGACTTCCTTCATACCATAATGAAAAACTTGTAGCAAAATACTTTGCATATTTTACTGTATAGCTGAGATTAGCAATGAAACGGTGAGGAATTGCTCCCTGTGCCATCCCTAGTTCAATTGTATTTTGTGTTCCAATTGTTGGGTTGCTGTTCCAAACTGATGCAGCAGTTGAACCAGGATTTGATGTAACATCCATCATTGCTGTATAAGTGTAGGCAAACATTGCTGCCCATCCTTTTGCAAAAGATTTGTTTACCTGTGCAGAAATCTGGAAACCTCCGCCTTTGTTTGTGTTTTCAAGCACAATTGCTGTTGGCAATGCATTGAAAATACGTCTTTGAGTAGAAGCCGTAGATGAATAACGTGGTCTTCCATCAGCTCCGTTAAATCGTGCATCAGGTGCCTTTTCATTGGCATTACGCATAATGATGGCATTGATATCTTTGTTTACCAATGCTTCAAATGTAACAGACCAACCTTTTCCTAAACGCTTATCAACAGCAAAATTGATACGAGCCACTTGGGGAAATACAAAATCAGGATCAATTAATACTGGTGCTGCACCCGTTGGTAATGGCCCACCTGCTACTGAAGAGAAGTTGCCTCTGTAAGCATTAGGATTAGGATCGAATAAATAATTAGATAAACCGCTTGTTACAGTTACGTTACCCTGGTACATCTGGCTGTTTGAAGGCATATTGGTTAAGAATACAAATGGGAAACGTCCGGTGAAGATACCTGCACCACCACGTACAATCATGCTCTTATCACCCATTACATCCCAGCGAATACCAATACGAGGACTCCATAAAAACTTTTGAGAGGGTAATTGACCCGTACTATAGTTAATAGGCCTTCCTTCACTATCTGGGAATGTAAATGCCTTGATAGTTGGGTTTTCAAGAGGTCTTTCAAGATAAATAGCTTTATCTACTCTTAAACCGAAGGTCATTTTTAAACGATCATTTACGTTTACTTCATCCTGAACATATAACCCTAACTGACCCACTTTTACATTAGCAGAATAAACACCACCATTAGCATCAGTTTTATCTGGCACTAATGAATAAGTATAGCTGAATGCAACGGGAGCAGCATTATTTATAAAGTCACTAACATTTCTGAACATATAGTAACTCTGAGAACCTGGCATAAACATATTACCCACAAACTGCTGCTCATAAGTACCGCCAATAGTTAATGTGTGTTTACCAAGAAAATAATTGAAGTTATTGGTAATGTTAAAAATTCTGTTGGTTACATCATTATTGTTAGAGAAAGGCTCACGTCCTAAACTGATGTAATTGTTACCTGCACCATCGAATATATCAATGAAAGGAAATAATGTACTTGGTGTAGTACGTGTAGTTTTATTTTGAGTATATGTCGCAATAAATTTATTAGCCCACTGTCCTCCTTTAGAGCTGTTTATTTCAAAAGCACCATTTCTGATAATATTTCTAAATGCATATAATGAATTTTGATAACTCATTGCAAATGCACTAAAACGTCCTTGTGGAAGATTGGTTCTTGAACCACTGCCACCAGGAACACTATAGTTCGGATTGTTAGGTATTGAAGTAGCATTAGTAGCAATATCCTGATCGCCAATCATTTCATTATAACGTAAAGTTACACGGTGTACTCTGTTTACGTTCCAGTCAAGGCGACCAAAGATTTTGTAGTTCTTTGTTTCAAAATTTTTAAAATTATCATAACCTCCTGTTTCATATCCAAATTTTGAACGAACATAATCTGAAACGGTTTTCAAATCAGTAGTAGTTACCCTGGAAATGTTGTTAAGTCCTGAACCACCGGTAGGAGTCCAAGTAATACCAGGACGGCTTTCTAATTCATATTCGCCACCTGCAAAAAAGAATAATTTGTCTTTGATTATGGGGCCGCCAAAAGTTCCGCCAAAAATTTTATTTGTTCTTGCGGTTGCAGCAGGCAGGGTAGTAGATGCTACTTTTTCTCCATTGAATGATTCATCACGATAAAAAGTATAAGCACTACCTCTGAAACGGTTGGTACCGCTTTTAGTTACTACGTTAATACCGGCACCTGTAAAGTTTCCCTGTGTAACATCGTAAGGAGCGATGTTAACTGAAATTTCTTCAATAATATCAAGAGAAACAGGTTGATTACCACCGCCGGGCAATGGATCATTACTTAAACCAAAGTTATTGTTGAGGTTGGCGCCATCAATTTGTGTATTGTTCAAACGAGGATCACGGCCTGCAAAGCTGCTTCCGTTTGCCTGAGGAGTTAACCTTGTAAAGTCTGTAATAGAACGATTAATGGAAGGAACTGTGGTGATCAATCTGTTGTTGATGTTTGTCGAAGTACCTGTTTTTTCAACAGACGCTCTTCTTTTTCCTCCCGTTACCACAACTTCGGTAATTAATTTTACATCGTCTCCCATTTCAACCTTAATATCATAAGGTTCGCCCAAAGAGAGGTTGAATCCTTCTACTTCATATGGCTTTTGACCTACATACTCAACTTTTAGTTTGTAGGGGCCGCCAATACGGGCGTTGGGAATTACGAATACTCCGCCCTTTTTGGAAATAGTTTGATAAACAGTTCCTGTGGGAGTGTGGGTTGCAGTAACGGTTGCACCTTCCAGTGCAGCTCCATTTTTGTCTTTAACTGTACCTGATATGCTACTGGTTGTTACCTGGGCAAAAGCACCAAGGGTTAAAAACATAGTCAATACAGGGAGCAGTAATTTTCTGAGTTTTGGCATACAAAATTTATTTACGGGTGCAAAGAAAGGATATTTCGGCCTTACATGAGCCTAGAAATATTAACAATTCTTAAAGTTTCCAGACAGCTGCGTGATAATTTTAGCTGCAATTTTTCAAAACTAATAAACTGAACTGAAAACTGTAAGAATTTTAGCCTTTTATTTCAACTAACTTTACAGCAAAATTGAAACATGCTCAATACGATAGGAAGTGCAATAGAAGATCTACAAAATGGTAAAATGCTCATTGTTGTGGATGACGAAGACCGTGAAAACGAAGGCGATTTTATCATAGCAGCCCGTTTTGCCAGCCCCGAGGTGATCAATTTTATGAGCAAATATGGGAGGGGTCTAATTTGTGCGGCTTTAACTGAAGAACGCTGTAAACAACTGGAACTGAATGCGATGGTTACAAGTAATACATCGCTACATGAAACCGCATTCACAGTTTCAGTCGATTTAATAGGCCAGGGTACCAGCACAGGAATATCAGCCCAAGACCGCTCAAAAACCATACAGGCTCTCATTAATCCTGACACAGTACCTGCTGATTTAGCTAGACCAGGACATATTTTTCCACTCCGGGCTATGAAAGGCGGTGTATTAAGAAGAGCCGGACATACCGAAGCCACTGTTGATTTGTCAAGACTTGCTGGACTTGAACCAGCCGGAGTTTTGGTGGAAATTATGAACGAAGATGGAACGATGGCTCGCCTGCATCAGCTTCAAAAAATTGCAGAGGAACATCAACTCAAAATAATTTCAATTAAAGATTTAATTGAATACAGGTTAAAGACCGATTCGTTGATTGAAGAGATAGTGCGGGTTGATATGCCCACAGCTTATGGCAATTTTAAACTTATTGCTTTTAAAGAAAAAGAAACAGGACAAGAACACATGGCGTTGGTAAAAGGAGAGTGGCAAACTGAAGAGCCAGTTTTGGTAAGGGTTCATTCTTCCTGTTTTACGGGTGATATATTAAGTTCCCTTCGTTGCGATTGTGGTGAGCAATTACATTCTGCCATGCAAATGGTGGAAGAAGCCGGGAAAGGAGTTGTTTTATACATGAACCAGGAAGGTCGTGGTATTGGATTGTTTAATAAACTAAAAGCTTATAAATTGCAGGAGCAGGGCATGGATACCGTGGAAGCGAACATTCATCTTGGGTTGCCTATGGATGCGAGAGATTATGGTGTGGGTGCACAAATTTTACGCTATCTCGGAGTTGCCAAACTTAAACTCATGAGCAATAATCCCAAAAAACGTGCAGGCCTTTTGGGTTATGGACTGGAAATAACTGAAACTGTTTCTTTACGTGTTGTACCCAATACATACAATCAAAAATATTTAGAAACTAAGAGAGATAAGATGGGGCATGAGTTATTAAAATAGTTTATCGAACTCTGATACATAAGATAAGCTGATGGCACCTCTATTGCTGCGTCGTTGTACATCAAATACTGTTCTGTAATAAGTAATAAGCCTGAGTTTTCCATTATTGCTAAGCAGGAAATCAATTTGTATATCAGGTGTTAATTGATTGGCACCATTAACTATAGTTGATTGCTGGCCAGTGCCTACAAATACAGAACCACCTGCTTTTAAAATTATTTTTCCCTGACGACAAACTTTTTGAATTCCAATATTCCCCGTGCCCTGTAGGCCTGAGTTTTGAAATGTACCCGGTGTGAATGTAACATAGGGGTCTAACTTTAATTCTTTTATTCCTGGGAGATTATTAAGTGCAACATTTAATCCGTAATTCACCTGCTGTGCTATAAACTCTGAAATTGTGCCGGCTGCAGATGTTAAGATAGAAGATGTAATTGAATTTCCCTGTACTGAAGAGGCAGATAAATTAAATGAATTGAGCAGGAGCAATGAAAATACCTGCCTATTTAATTCGTCTTCATTCGCTTCCAGGCGATTTAAGGCTGCTATTGTTACAGGATTGTTTTTACAGGGATGATCAATTAATTCAAATTTGAATTTAATTAAAGGGTTGGTGATTGTTTGACTGAGATTTGCGATTACGTATAAGTTTGTTCGTTCATTACTGCAATTGGTTCCTGCAATTAATTCCGGAAGCAGTGAAACTCTTTCAACAAAATATTTTGCATCAATATTAATGCGTGCGGCATAAGGGTCGCCATTCCATGTTACTGAACCTGAGTTGATTTCAAATGGTCGTTTAAAAAGCGATTGCCAGTTGAAGTTGTAGCTTCCTTTTGTAATTTGAAAATTACCCGTCATGGTGGTTTTTTCTGTACTGCCTACTTTTAAATTAATTGAACCTATACCACGACCTTCAATAACGTCATTAGTTAATTCATCCAATATCAAATTGATTTTTGCAAAGGGATTTGCAATTACATCCAGCTCCACATCAAATGAGCTGCTTTCTTTTATGTCAGTCTGCAGCTTCATTTCTTTACCATACTTTCTGAACACAATAAAATCAGCAGTGCCGGTTACTCTTGAATCGGAAGTGGAAAGTGAAAGAACAGAACTGTCGGTTGGTTGACCGCTTAATGAAAGTTTAATTTTATTCTCAGGGCCTTTAATACTTCCTCTTGCATCTGCAATTACAGTTCCGTAAAAAAGACTGTTATCTCTTTTTGTTGTATTAAGAACAAGCAACCCTTTTTTAGAATCAACTGCATTAAATGACATGTCGAACTCAAGGTTCCTGAAAAAAGAATGCTTCATTATTCCTGAAAAAACTGCATAACGGTTAAGCGTATCTTTCAGTTTCATATTGCCAAAATCTATTTCGCCCTCTTTGAATCTAAGGACGGTGCCGTTGTCAATTTTATAACGTACTTTAGTATAGTCAAGCAAAAAAGATGCATCATTAATAGTGATATTTCCAATCATATCAGGAGAAAAGACATTTCCTTTTACCCGAATTACACCACTTCCTGTTCCTTTGATATCTTTCATAATAATTCCCAGATATTTATTAAGCAGGCTCAGTTGTTCATTATCAATTTTAACGATGTTATCAGTTTTGATGTTTTTTATATCCTTGATATCGGTATTGCCGTTGATGTTAAATTCATGACCGGGGTTTGACGATTCAAAAAGATAATTGATGAGTCCGTTTTCCTGGTTGTAATTTGTTTTAATAGAAACTTTGCCAATTGAGTCGTTATTCAACCTGAACTTTTCAGCGTTGAGTTCTGCATCTACATTGAATTTGGCGAGAGGGTTCATTACATCTATTCTGCCTGTAATAGTTCCTTCAAGCCTTGGGTCTTTTAAAAAGTAGGGCATAATATCACCTACTTCAACTTTACGTAATTCAACAACAAGATCGTTGCCCGTTCCTGTACTGGAAGGTTGTGTATATGCGTATATTTCTTCGTTACCACTGTTAAGCCTTACGCCATTTGAAAGTAGTTTTCCTTTGCCGATAAATATATCACTTTCATTTTCAATAACCCATCGTTTTTCGTTTAGTAAAAGGTTTGAAGGTTGAAACGTAATAGTAAAACCTTCTTTTGTTGCAAGGAATTTTGCACTGAGGTCAGCATCTTTTAATGTTTGTGTAGCGCTTGTTTTGATAGATACAGAACCGGTATCATTTGCAGCATTTACAGTAAAGCTTGAATTCGGTAAACTTAAACTGTCGTTAAATTTGATATTACTGATATTTCCGTTTAGTGAAAGGTTGCTTAAGTTACCATTGCCATATATATTCACATTATCAAACAAAATATTATTATAAGTAAAGGCGGGTACATTGGTTTCAAGTTTGAGTTGATTTTGCTGAATATTAATACTTCCTTTGATGGTAGAATAATCAAACCCTTTTACAGGTGCATTGAGTAAATCAATAAACTGGCTGATGTTTTTCGTATTAATATCAAAGTCGAAATCCTGAACAGCAATTTGCCGTGAAGGTTTTGGGATATATGTAGGAAAATAATTATGCAGAAATGCAAGTGTAACATCAGGCAAATAAACCAGGTTAAAATTGCCATTTAGTTCTGCATCAATTTCATTGCTACGCAGTACAAATTGTTTTTTATTAACGCCGGTAAAATGACTGCTCAAATAAAGCGAATCGAATGAAAGCTTGTTACTATTGCTCAGCAGCTCTGCATTTCGAATTACAGCAGTGCCCATAAAATCTTCAATATGCTTTATTTTAAAGTTGAAATCAATATCGCCTTTCAGTGCAATGTCATTTTTACTGAATCCCAGCTTTCTAAAATTGATTTTATACACCATTCCGTTAATCCTGTAAACCGTTGTATCCTTTCCAAAATCAATAAGCCCTGTAAGGTTTACATTAAAATTACTGTCATTAACCGCAAGCGCCCCGTCAAATTTTCTTCTCTCTAAAATTCCTTTGGCAACAATATTTTTGTAATTGTAGCCATACAGCTCAATGTTGCGGATGTTACCATCCACTTCAGCAAACAGCTTTTTAATATCGAAACTTCTTCCTTTTAGGGAGCCATCCATTGAAATGCTGCCAATGTTTTTTTCATTGAGAAATGTGCCAAGATCAAAACGTTCGGTTTTTAATTTACCTGAATAGATTGGTTCTTTTCCGTCGGGCAGTTTTAAATTGATGTCAGATGTAATGGTGCCAAGATTGGTTTGAATGGTTCCGTAAGTAACAAAATCTTTTAAAAAACCTGTAAATGAACCTTTGAATTTTAAATAGCTGATTTGATTGAGTACCGGCTTATTTATTTTTTTAATGTCAGGATAAATTCTTGCTGCATCGGTATATGTAGTTGAAAAACGATTGACTGTAATGTCAAGAAAGGTTGTATTGATATCAGACAATCCATCCATGGTAAAATCTCCTTCAAAATAAGTGTTACTGCCTGCATTGATTTGGATGTTTTTGCCCTTGAGATGATTTAAGGTTCCATTTACGCTTCCTTTGATAGTTATAAGTTCATTCCAACTCTTAAGTTCAGGTGCGAAAAAAGCAATATCATCACTGTGCAGGTTGCTTTTATTGAAGTTGCCCTGTAAACGCACATGTGTAATAAAATCAGCCATGTCGTGATTGAAATGCGTATACCGCATGGCAAAATAATCGGTGAGTTTGCTTTGAGGTGTTTCAATAAGTATGTTTGTAAATTCCATGGCTGATGGATGCAAAAGCATATCAGCTTTTAGTTGTTTTACCCTAAAACCACTGCGTTCCTTTGTATTCAAATCAACTTTTGTAAATAATGTATCGCCTTTCAGTTGTGTGTTGGTAAAAGAAGCATTGATATTGAAGAAACGGATATGTGCCCCATCAAAATGGCTGAAAGCTGCTCTTTCAGTTTGTACATCATTTATAAATTCACTGTTTGTTATAGTTATAGTGCCTGCTGTAAATTTCCATCCATCACTGTTCCAGTGTTCGGCCGAATCATTTTGTACATGTAGATCAGCTTTCGGTTTTCTTTTGGGACGTAACCCATTGTAATTGGAAATTGCGTAAAGTGCATCTTGAATGGAAAGTTCTTTTAAATCAATCAATTTCTTATTCAATTGCATTTCGTTCACCAGCAGTTGCAGGTAACCCAGTTTTGCTTCTTCAGTTATACCACGCCATTCATCTTTACGCTTAAAGTGAATATTTCGCAGAACTGCTTTCTTCAGCTTCAGTTCCATTCCCTGCTTTTTGCTGCCTGTTGATGGGGAGGAAAAATAATCAACCAAAAACTGGTAGTTCCATACACTGTCTGTCCTGTGCAGATAAACCTTCGTGTCTTCAACGCCTATAAAACTAAACTCGGCTTCATCTTTTAGAAAAAACCAGTCGGTGATGTTCACCGCAACTCTTCCTGCATAGGCCAACGTATCTTTTCTGTGGTCTTTAACCAACACACCCTCCAGCAGCATTTTATTAAAAAATGAAAAATCAACATGCTTAACTGAGACTTCAGTATTCAAATTTTTGCTCATTCGTTTTGAGGCTTGTTTTACCAGCCAGTTTTGAACAGCAGTAAATTGAATGAGAATCCAAAGGGTTATCAATAATAAAATGATAACCAGCAAAACCCGGGATAGTATCTTAACAATGCGGCGAAACAAAATTTTATTTTGTAAAATTAGTTGAAACAGCTTAGGAAGGCAAATACAATACCATTTTTCATAAACGGATTCTAAAGAATATAAAAAAAGACCGTAACGGTCTTTTTAACAATCATTTATTTCTTGCCAAGCCAGTACCCTATACCGATACTTAGATTGCGGTATTTAAGTGAAGGTCCGTTATCTGTATTAATCATATCTCCCAAACCATGTGCATATTCCAATAAAAACCGCAGCCCTTTTGTGGTTTCATACCCGATTCCAGTATGCCAGTTAGCATCATATCGGCCGTAATATTTAAAACCATAACGCAGCGGGGCACTTACAGGAGTATTTGCATTATCCTGCTTTATTTGGCGGCCTGTCATTCCAAACCCAATGGAAGGGCCAAACTGTACAAAGAGCGTATTGCTTTTTGTATCAGGATGTTTAAAGTTGAGTTGCAATAATGGTTGTACACGCAAATGAAACTCTTTAATACTGCTGTAAACATCTTTTTGCAAAGAGTCTGTTTGCATGCCCCTGTAACTCACATCAATTTGCGGTGCAAAGAACAAACGGTTTTCAAACGGAATTTTAAGCATTATACCTGCATAACCACCATGCACGGCGTTTACTGGAAGCTTTTTATTAGTTGTATAAGTACTTAAGCTGTAATTATAACCTCCTTTAATACCTAATAAAACATGCCCCATATCCTGGGCGTTTGATAAAATGCAGGTGCAAAGCAGTAATGCGGTTAAAGCGATAAGTTTTTTCATTTTTAATTTTAAGTTGATTTGGTTAAAGTTGTTCAATCAGTTGAACCAGCTTTTCAAGGTCGGATTTTAAATGAAGAGCATTCACTACAACACGGTTTACGGCATTATTTTCAGGACGTGGATAACCGAAGGAAGAAATCAATACGTTATTTTTAAGCAGGTATGGGGCTACGGATTCTTTTTTTATCACAAATACCGGCGTTCCTTCACTGGCTGCAAATGTAGAGTTTGAGATTAAGTTTTGCAAGTATTGTATGTTTTTATGCAAAAGCAAACGTTGTTGTTGAAAGATAGATGCTCCATTCATAAACGCATGCGCCAATGCAGGCATGGGCGGAGTAGAAGTGGTGAAGTTCACATGCTGTTTAGCTTTGTCAATCCAATAAGGAGAGCCGCACACTGCACCTGCATTGAGATGAAATGCTTTGCTTAATGAAAAATTAAGTAACAATTCAACATTTGAAGGTAATTGCAAACGGCTCACAATACCTTCTCCTTTTGCACCCAGCCAACCGATGCCGTGTGAATCATCAATAATTAATACGATTTTAAATTCTTTCGGCAGGTTTTGCAGGAAACTGAAATCAGTAAAACGGCCGGGCGTGGGATTGATGCTATCTGCAAGCAACCCAAACTTAAATTCATTGGCTTTTCTTTTTTCATCCAAAAAATCATCCCAACTGTTTTCAATGTACATGGCCTGATGATGATGTGATGAAGCAGGATGTGCAGGGTAGCGGTAATACACCTTCATTTCTTCGGCCACAACCTGCGTTGCTGTTCTTGCAGAAAGAAAACCCGACGAAAAAACAGCAGACGCTTCTGTGTTTGTGAGTTGAGCTAATGCATGTTCAAATTCACTATACAGTTGTAAAGGTGTGTTGGAGATGCGTGATGATGGATAAACAACACCGAATTTTTCAATTCCTTCATGTATCAATTGCAAAAACGATTCATTACAACCTAAGCCTAAATACGAATAACCCGAAAAGAATAAATACTCTTTTCCGTTGATGATAGTAGTGCGTCCGGGCTTTTGTTCTAACTGTAACATCAGGCTTTGTGCTTCATTTTGTCATTAAACTGTTGCGATTGTCCTTTGGGAATAGATAAATTTTTCCAAGCTTTGCTTTTAATCATGCGGCCTAAATAAACTATTTGTCCCACATGATAGGGATAATGTGCCAACTGCCTGTTAAGAGCATCTGTTACAGTATGCTGTTCTGAACGGATGGTGATTGTCTTTTCCAAATCATCTTCTGTTAATGATTGAACTGAGCCGAGATAACAATCCCATCCTTTTTGCCAAAGCTTAAGCAATGCATCTTTGCTCAAATGCTGTTCTTCAAACTCAGCATCTCTTTTTCGCCATTCTTTTTCACCATCTTCTGTTAGAAAATTGGTGAAGCGACTGAGCATATTACCTGCAATATGTTGAATAATCATTGCGATGCTATTGCTTTCTTCATTGGGCTGATAATGGAAATCCAGTTCGTCCAACTGTGCAAATGTTTGCTCACCCAAATTTTTGTAGTAAGTGATGCGTTTAATATATGAATTTAAAAATGAACTCATGTCTAAAACAGTTATCAATTATAAATTTTACAATTATCAATTCTCAGTATCCTTCCGCTGTATCATCACCTCTTTTATCACCCACTGCTTCAATTTTTCCATTCACAATTTTAATCGCTTCAAACCGCCCGATATTTCCACGCTCCACTATTTCATAACCCATTTCTTTCAGTTTTACTCTTGTGGCCTGCGGAAAATCTTTTTCTACATAAATCACATCAGGCAACCATTGATGATGAAACCTTGGCCCCCACACCGCATCCTGCAAACTCAAATTAAAATCAACCATATTCAGCAACACCTGAAATACTTGTGTGGTAATCGTTGTGCCACCGGGCGAACCCAATACTAAATAGGGTTTACCATCTTTTAAAACAATTGTTGGGCTCATTGAACTCAACATTCGCTTGCCGGGTGCAATAGCATTGGCTTCGGTACCCAATGCACCATACATATTTGAAGTGCCGGGCTTGATGCTAAAGTCATCCATTTCATCATTCAACAAAAAACCTGCACCGCCCACAACGGTACGGCTGCCGTAAGTATCATTAAGTGTTGTGGTTACTGCTACTGCATTACCATTTTTATCATACACACTCAAATGGGTGGTTTCTTCACTTTCAGGATTAATATTGCCATGCGTAATGTTTGTACTCTTGCCTGCTTTTTCAGGTACATAATCAGCCATTCGTTGTTTTAAATATTCAGGGGAAGTTAATTTCTTCACCGGCACTTTTACAAAATCAACATCACCCAAAAATTCAGCACGGTCAGCATAAGCTCTACGCATCACTTCCGTCATCAACTGAACTGCTTGTGGCGAATGAAAACCCATGGCTCCAATATTATAATCTTTCAACATGCCTGTCATTTGCTGAATCAACAAACCACCGCTGCTGATGAGTGGCATTCCCACGATGGTATAACCACGATAGTTAGAAAGCATGGCTGTACGCACTGCTGTTTTATAATTTTTTAAATCAGCTAATGTGATCATTCCTTTGCCACGCTTTATCTCTTCAATAATCAATCGTGCTGTTTCACCTTCATAAAAACCTTTTTGTCCAAAATCACGAATGCGAATTAATGTTTTAGCCAAATCTTTTTGCACCAATGTATCACCGGCTTTCCATCCGCCGTATTTGATGAATGCATTTGGCTTTGTACTGTATTGTACAAAACTTCCCATGACATTGTTTAGACTTCTTGCTTCGGCTTCAGTAATCACAAAACCTTTTTCAGCTAAATCAATAGCAGGTTGTATCAATACTTTAAATGGAAGTTTGGCATATTGATGTGTAGTATACAATCCGGCTACTGTGCCGGGCACACCTGCTGAAAGATGCCCCTTCTGACTGACATTGTTTTGTGCATTTCCATTGCCATCTAAGTACATGTTTCGGGTAGCAGCGGCAGGTGCTTTTTCCCTGTAATCCAATGCCACCGTTTTACCATCACTCATCACACCCAATAAAAAACCACCACCACCAATATTGCCTGCACCGGGAAAAACCACAGCTAATGCCAGTTGTGTTGCAATAGCCGCATCAAACGCATTGCCGCCTTTTTTCATGATTTCAACACCCGCTTTACTCGCTAGCGGATGAGCACTTACCACTGCACCATTATTGCATTCAATTCTTTTTTGGATGGAATAGTTGTAAGGATTGATTTGTGCCGCAAGAGCAACTGATAAAAAGAGAAGAAGGGTTAATTGCAAAAACCTCATAAAAGGAAATTTTACCGAAATTAATTGTTTCAGTTCATTTACCCTTATCTTAGCCGTGTAATCAAAACCAACTGCAAATGGCTCCCCTTGGGGGAGCTGTTTTTTTAGGATGATGTTACAGAAATTTGTAATACTATTCAGCTGCGGTGGTGTAGCACTCTTCTACTGATAGTTTTTTATCATCAAAAAGCCTTTGTACTAATCCTAATCCATTACAATACCTTCCATCATTTTTCTTTCAGCGTTTCTTCTTAATACTTATTTTCGGTCTCTTAAATTTTCATATGAATAAAATCATTGCATTGCTCCTTTGCTGCTTCAGCGTTCTAACTGTTGCCGCACAATTACAAAGTCCTGAACAATTTTTAGGTTACAAGCTCGGAAGTAGGTACACTCCACACTGGAAAGTGGTGAGTTATTTTAATCATGTAGCTGCATCCATGAACAAGAATGTAAAATTACAAACCTATGGTGTTACCAATGAAGGTCGTACACTCATGGTAGCCTTTTTAGCAAGTGAAGAAAATCTTAGTAATCTTGAAAATATTCGTTTAAACAATCTTCGTTTGGCCAATTTGGCAAAAGATAAAATGGCGCCGCAGGAAAATGCACCAGGCATTGTGTGGCTCAGCTACAATGTGCATGGCAATGAAACCAGCAGCAGTGAGGCTGCAATGCTCACGATTTATTCATTGCTCGATCCTTCCAATTCAAAATCAAAAGACTGGTTGAAGAATACAGTGGTGGTGATTGACCCTTGCATTAATCCTGATGGGCGTGACCGTTATGTAAATTGGTACACATCAGTGGTCGGCAAAAATGCCAATGCTCGAATGGATACACGTGAGCACCGTGAACCATGGCCCGGCGGCAGAACCAATCATTACAATTTTGATTTGAACCGTGACTGGGCGTGGCAAACACAGGTTGAAAGCCAGCAGCGTGTACAATTATACAATCAATGGATGCCGCAAATACATGTTGATTTTCATGAGCAGGGCATTAACGAACCTTACTACTTTGCACCTGCAGCCGAACCTTTTCATGAAGTAATTACCCCTTGGCAGAGAGATTTTCAAACCATCATCGGAAAAAATCATGCAAAATATTTTGATGCCAACGGATGGTTATACTTTACCAAACTTCGTTTTGATTTGTTCTATCCTTCTTATGGTGATACATATCCAACATACAACGGAGCAATTGGTATGACCTTTGAACAAGGAGGCCACTCACAAGGTGGTACTGCTGCTATTACAGAAGAGGGTGATACACTTACGTTATATGACCGTTTGATTCATCATTTCACAACAGGAATGAGCACGGTTGAAATGGGAAGTGCTAACAACGCAAAAATGATGAGTGAGTTTCGCAGCTTTTTTAATAAAGGAGTGAGTGCAGGGTTTGGTGAATACAAAACATACATAATCAAAAACAATCCCAAAGACGAACAACGTATCAAAGCATTTCTGGAACTATTGGATAAAAACGGAATTCAATACGGCTCTGCAAATGGTGCAGCAAAAGGATACAATTATCATACAGGAAAAGAAGAGGCATTTACTATTGCAGCAGGTGATGTTGTTGTTTCAGCTATACAACCACGATCTGCTATGGTACAGGTATTGTTAGAACCTAAATCAAAATTAAGCGACAGTGCAACTTATGATATTACTGCATGGAGCTTACCATATGCCTATGGCCTAACAGCTTTTGCAACAAAAGATAAACTTTCAGTTGTTAATTATAATAAACCATCACCACCCAACAACACACCTTCTGATGTATATGCTTATGTACTTAAATGGGATGGTGTGCAAAGTGCAAAAGCAGCAGGTGAACTGCTGAAGAAAGGTGTGGTGCTTCGTTACAGTGAAACGCCGTTTGAAGTAGATGGACAAAGTTTTGACCGAGGCAGCATGATTGTTATGAAAACAAGCAACACTGAATTTGGAAGCAATTTATGGAAGATGGTAGCTGATGCCTGCAATGCCGCAGGAATTAAAGCATTTCCAGTAAGCACAGGATTTGTAAAAAGCGGTGGTGATTTTGGAAGTGATATTGTGCATCCCATCAAACATAAACGTGTTGTGTTGTTAACTGGTGAAGGTGTAAATGGAAATGCAGCAGGTGAAATCTGGCATTTCTTTGATGCACAATTACAATATCCCATTTCATTGGTAAATGCCAATGATATTGGACGATTAAAATGGAATGAAACTGATATCATTATTATGCCCGATGGCAACTATCGTTTTTTAAATGATAAAGCACAGGCTGATGCATTGAAAGAATGGATAAGCAAGGGTGGCAGAGTGATTGCTCTTGAAAATGCAGTGAATGCATTTGCAAGATTGGAATGGGGTTTGAAGTCCAAAAAAACTGACGAAGAAAAAAGTAAAGATCCTTATGACCCGTTAAAGTCATTTGAAAACCGTGAGCGTGATTTTATTTCTTCTTTTACGCCCGGCAGTGTGTATAGAGTAGAGTTGGATAATACGCATCCATTAGCATTTGGTTATCCTAAATATTATTACACACTCAAACAGGATGATAATATTTTTGAATTCTTTACACCGGGCAGCGGATGGAATGTGGGTGTAATTAAGAAAGACGCACAGTTGGCGGGTTTTGTAGGTAATAAATTGAAAGAACGTTTGAAAGACGGATTATTATTCGGAGTTCAGGATATGGGCAATGGAGGTATTGTTTATTTTACTGATAATATTTTGTTCCGCAGTTTTTGGGAGAATGGAAAGTTGATGTTATGTAATGCTGTGTTTTTCTGATAGAAGTAGCAAATAAAAAGTTAATCTCTTAATCCCCTGCACAAGCGGGGGATTTTTTATGTAAATGGCTCAACGCCTTGTATTCATTCCATTATCTTCGCCTCTACTAAATTTCAACATGAACAGAATTTTATTATTGCTTGTTTTGCTCTTAAGTGTGAATGCTGCTCTTGCACAAACCCCTCCATCTTACAGCAGCTCTGAAATTTTATTGGGCTTAAAGAAATTAAAAGTCACTGGCAGTGTGCTCTATGTAGCTGCACATCCTGATGATGAGAATACAAGATTGCTGGCATATATGGCCAAAGAGCGTTTGTACCGAACAGGCTACCTGAGCATGACACGTGGTGATGGCGGACAAAATCTCATTGGTGATGAACAGGGGATTGAACTCGGTTTGATTCGTACACAAGAATTGCTTGCTGCAAGACGCATTGATGGTGCTGAACAATTCTTTACTCGTGCTTATGATTTTGGTTTCTCCAAAAGCACAGATGAAGCATTAAAGATTTGGGATAAAGAAAAAATATTGAGTGATGTGGTTTGGGTCATACGTAAGTTTCAACCCGATGTCATCATCACACGTTTCCCGCCGGATAACAGGGCAGGACACGGACATCACTCTGCATCAGCCGTGCTGGCACAGGAAGCATTTACCGCAGCAGCTGATCCTAACCGTTTTCCTGAACAGTTTGCTTATGGTTTAAAACCATGGAAAGCAAAACGCATCCTGTGGAATACATTCAATTTTGGGAATACGAATACAACAGCCGAAAATCAAATGAAGCTGGATGTGGGTGTTTATAATCCTTTGCTTGGAAAAGGCTATGGAGAAATTGCAAGTGAAAGCAGAAGCCAGCATAAGAGCCAGGGTTTTGGTGTGCCCAGACAAAGAGGCACTTCATTTGAATACTTTACACCTGTAAATGGCGATGCGGCAACTACAGATGTGATGGATGGTGTGATTACAGATTGGAGCAGGATAGAAGGCGGTGCTCCTATCAATAGTATGATTGATAAAATTGTAGCTGAGTATTCATACATCAACCCATCTGCATCTGTAAAGAGTTTAGTTGAATTGTATAATAAAGTAAAAGCATTGAAAGATAGTTATTGGAAAGAAAAGAAGCTTACAGAAATTCAACAACTGATTGAAGCATGTGCCGGTTTGTACCTTGAAGCTGTAGCAACAGAACAATTTGCAGTACAGGGTGATTCTTTACATGTAAATCTTCAAGTGGTAAACAGAAACCTAAGTAGCGTTGAATTAACCAGCACATACTTAAACAATGAACATGATGCCGTTGTAAAAAATTCAAAACTGCAAAAAGATATTTTGTACAGAGACAGAATTAATTTTATTGTTCCATCGTCCAAACCCATTTCACAACCTTACTGGCTGGCATCAAGCAATCCTAAAGGAGCATTTATTGTAAAAGAGCAGACATTAATTGGTAAAGCAGAAAATGATGCTGCGTATAAAGCTGTATTTGTTTTGAATATTGAAGGTGAAGCCTTTCAAATTGAAAAACCTGTTACTTATAAATTCACTGACCCTGTAAAAGGAGAGATATACTGGCCTTTGCAGGTGGTTCCTAAACTATCACTTGAACCGGAACCGGGTGTTTTTGTTTCAAATGGCAAAGAAAACAAAACAGCTAATCTGCATTTGCGTTCATTTACAAATTTTAATACTGCCAATGCAATATTAAAAGGCCAGGGAAGCAATGGCATTGTAAATACAGAAATTAAAAACGGCGCATCAGGTTCGGTAATGAATGTAAATTCAGAAAAAACAGTTCCTGTTGCTGTTAATAAAGAAAATCTTTCAAAGGATGTAAATTTTTGGGTAGAAGAGAATGGCAATAATTGGAGCGATAGTTATCATGAAATCAATTACGATCACATTCCACGCATCAGCTATTTTGATAAACCTGTAATTAAATCATTTGTTGCCGATATTAAAATTGCTTCTAAAAAAGTTGCGTACATAAAAGGTGCCGGTGACAAAGTGGCTGAAGCATTAATACAAATGGGTTATACCGTTGAATTTTTAGAAGAGAAAGATTTAAACTTTAATAATCTTAAACAATACGATGCAGTTGTTACCGGTGTTCGTGCATATAATGTACATGCATGGCTCAGCAATGCTTATGATGCGTTAATGCAATATGTAAAAGAAGGAGGTGTGTTATTAGTTCAATACAACACAAGCAATCAAATAGGCCCCGTGCGTTCTAAAATTTCACCCTATCCTTTTGCGATTTCAAGAAACCGTGTTACAGAAGAAGATACTAAGGTTACGTTTTTACAACCCAATCATTATGTGCTGAATTATCCCAACAAAATCACAGAAAAAGATTTTGACGGATGGGTGCAGGAACGCAGTGTGTATGAGGCAGATGCTATTGATAGTAACTATGTTTCAATCTTGGGCATGAACGATGCTGGTGAGCCGCAACGCAAAGGAAGTTTGATTGTTGCTGAATATGGTAAGGGAAGATTTGTATATTCGGCTGTGGCTTTCTTTAGACAGTTGCCTGCTGGTGTGCCCGGAGCGTACAGGTTGATGGCGAATTTATTAGCAACACCACGATTTAATAATCACTATGATAAAGTTGATAAAACTCCGGAATAAATGAGCAACCAAAAACAAACAAGCATTGAAAAAACATTGCTCATCGGCTTGGGTATTGGTTTGCTCATTGGTTTTTTAAGTAAACGGATTGCTTATGGTTTATTGCTTGGTATTGGGTTAACATTTCTCATCAGTTATTTTATGAAACCGAAGGAAGAAGAGAATAAGCGATGAATTATGAAAAGATTTTGCATTTGAGAGCGAGTGAATAAAAAGTTGCTCAATAGAATTACCATACGCACAAGGGTGCGACGCAACAGACGTTCAATAGCAGTACATAACTCTGCAATATTATATGCATTCAAACAACAATCATAACTGGAACAAGTGGTATGTTGCCGTAACGGTGGTGTGGCTGTTGCTCATTGTTGTATTTTATTACTTCACCCAACATTTTAAATGAACCTTGCGCTTACTGACTGGATTGTTTTAGCCATTACGCTTTTGGGTGTAATTGCTTTTGGTATTTATAAAAGCCGCACACAAAAAAATCTGGAAGGATATTTTTTGAGCAGCAGACAAATGCCATGGTACTTAGTGCTGCTGGGCATTATGGGTACACAGGCAAGTGCTATAACATTTTTAACAGCACCGGGGCAGGCCTATACGGATGGCATGGGTTTTATTCAAAATTATTTCGGTTTGCCACTGGCCATGATTGTCGTGAGTATTACGTTTGTGCCGCTGTTTAATAAACTCAAAGTTTTTACAGCTTATGAATTTTTAGAAACACGTTTTGATTTAAAAACAAGAACACTCACTTCATTTCT
>JBKCJY010000056.1:0-1763 GCA_046301455.1 Chitinophagaceae bacterium
ACTGATTGCGCAAAGCTTTTAAACGACATTGAAACAAATAACAACAATACAAAGTGTTTTAGCATAAACGGGTTAATAGGTTTTAGTCATCGTAATTCCTGTCTTGCCTTCAAATCCTTCAATAGGTGGTGCGCATTTGTAAATGCTCAACTCTACTTTTTGTATAACGTTGAAACGGGTGTGAATGTTACTGCAAATATCCTGCGCTACTGTTTCCAGCAAACTGCTGGGCTGCTGCATTCGCTGCTTTACCAGTTCAAACAGTGTTACATAATTAATGGTTTGTTCTAATGAGGTGATGGGTGCTGAAGATTCGTACCACACACTCAGGTTAACTTCAAAGGGGCCGCCGATTTTTTCTTCGCCTGCATACAAACCATGATAGGCATGAAATTTCAACTCTTTAAGATGTACTGCAATCATTTGGTAAAATTAAAAAAGTCCTGCGGAGTTGCAGGACTTTGATTTTATTTTTTGAATTATTTATTAAATGAAATTTTATAAGCTATCAATGTGGCTTATGAAGACACCTGCCATGGCGTACTGTTGTAAAAACTATACTAGCCCATGATGTGATAAATATCTCTCCGCATCCAACGCCGCCATACAACCGCTTCCTGCTGCTGTTACGGCCTGGCGATAAATTTTATCCTGCACATCACCACCAGCAAAAACACCTTCAATATTTGTTTTAGCTGTGCCGGGAATAGTTTTTATATAACCTGCTTCATCCATATCAATCCATGGTTTGAAAATAGCAGAGTTGGGTTCATGGCCAATGGCTACAAAGAACCCTTCTACAGGAATCACACTCTCCTCTCCTGTTTTATTGTTCTTCACTTTCATACCATCCACTTTATTATCGCCAAGGATTTCCAGCGTTTCGGTATTCCAGTAAATTTTAATGTTGGGTGCTTTCTTTACACGCTCCTGCATTACTTTACTTGCACGCATAGCATCTTTACGAATGAGCATGTGCACCGTTGTACAAAGCTTGCTTAGGTATAAAGCTTCTTCTGCTGCTGTGTCGCCTGCACCCACAATTGCTACTTCTTTACCACGAAAGAAAAATCCATCGCACACAGCGCATGCACTTACTCCATAACCGTTGAGGCGTTGCTCACTTTCAAGTCCCAGCCATTTAGCACTTGCTCCTGTACAAATGATGACACTGTCTGCTTCAATGAGTTTTTCGTCATCAATCCAAACTTTATGAACGGGACCTGTAAAATCAACTTTGGTGGCCAATCCATAACGGATATCAGCACCCATGCGTTTGGCCTGCTTTTCAAAATCAACCATCATTTCGGGACCTTGTATTCCATCAGCATAGCCGGGATAGTTTTCTACCTCGGTGGTGATGGTTAATTGTCCGCCTGGCTGAATACCCTGATACAACACTGGTTTTAAATTGGCTCTTGATGCGTAAATAGCAGCAGTATAACCTGCGGGACCGCTACCGATAATTAAACAATGTACTTTTTCTGCTTCCATAATATCTTCTAAAAATTATAATCTTCAAAAATAAGGGAGTGACAAATTGAATGTCGTCTTTTTAGTTACACAACCATTCTTTGTGGATAAAAAGCTATTTGGGAATGATAACCGTCTTAAACTGATTGGCATAGCCCCCAAAATAACCCAAGGCTCCGTTGCTGATATTGCCCAAGATTTTTGTGGGTGATGAAAAGGGATTGCCAATGCTTTGATAACTGAACTCCACTGTGCGCCAGAAATCATAAGTGGCTTTATCAATATTGCTG
>JBKCJY010000057.1:0-1444 GCA_046301455.1 Chitinophagaceae bacterium
ATGGCCTATAAACCGGAAACGGCCTTCTAAAAAATTATCATAAATATTATCATGAATAACAGTGTGCTTCAAACCCCTGTTTTTAAACTCGGCCACCATCTCATGTACTGTAGCACTTGCACTTGGAAAGCGGAAAGAACCGGTATCGCCAATTACACCTGCATAAAGACATTGCATCATTTCATTGGTGAGCAAATCCATGCGGCCGCTGCCCTTTACAAAATCAAACACCATTTCACAGGTTGAACTTTTGGAAGTATCGCTCACACCAAAAGTAAAAGCTGATGTTTGGGGTTCCTGGTGATGATCAATTAATATTTTGATGGCTGGTGTTTGCTGTAAAGCTTCCGTCATCTTCTTAGTACGGCCCAGCGTATTAAAATCGAGGCAAAAAATCCAATCAGCTTGATTGATAAGGCCATCACATTTATCCTTATTTTTTTCGTAATCAAGAACAGTGTTGCAACCGGGCATCCAGTTTAAGAAAGCCGCCCAATTGGTAGGAGAAATAACCTGAACGGAATGACCCAACTGTGTAAGAAAATGATAAAGCGCCAACGAAGAACCCATTGCATCCGGATCCGGCTTTTGGTGCGTGGTAATCACCACATTTCTGGATTCGTTGAGTTGGTTGTATAATTGTTGAATAGCCTGCATATAAGCGGCTGCAAATGTAGGGGAATAAAGTTTAAGGGATGCTGTTTAGAAGCTATATCCGATAACGAATTTTTCTTTCAAGAGCTGAGTAACCACCTGTAAAAACACAGAATTGAAACTTGAAACCTGCTGCGCCTCCCTTACCTTTGCGGCGCAAAAAACAAATACAATGAGCAATCGTACGTTTACCATGATTAAACCTGATGCCATGAAGAACGGTCATGCAGGGGCAATTTTAAATCACATCATCAAAGCCGGTTTCAGAATTGTGGCTTTAAAGCAAACTTTATTAACGCCTGAAAAAGCAGGTGAATTTTATGCAGTTCACAAAGAGCGCCCTTTCTACGGCGAGCTAGTAGAGTTTATGAGCAGCGGTGTAATTATTGCAGCTATTCTTGAAAAAGAAAATGCAGTAGCCGATTTCAGAAAAGTAATTGGCGCTACTAATCCTGCCCAGGCTGATGAAGGCACTATACGCAAGCTATATGCAACTTCAGTTGGCGAAAATGCAGTACACGGAAGCGACAGTGATGAGAATGCTAAAATTGAAGGAAGCTTCTTTTTTAGTAGTTTGGAACAGATTTAAAAAATAATCAACTAATAATTATAACACCCCATGTTTAAAATATGGGGTGTTTTTTTGCATAAATAAAAGCGAAAATCCAAAAAATGATTCTCAAAAAAGAATAGTCAGTTTCCTGTCATCATTCGCCCGCCTATTTTAAAAATGCCAAATAAATTATATCTTGGCACATTAATTGGACTACCCTAAAAAACTTTGTTATGA
>JBKCJY010000058.1:0-2767 GCA_046301455.1 Chitinophagaceae bacterium
GCACTATACTGTACATACCAAACAAGTTAAAATCCTTGGCATTCACCACCTGTGCATGCTCTATTCTCCAGCGTAAATCATTCTTTTCTTTTAAATACTTACCATAAATATTTAAGATGGTTCTGTTACCGCTATCACCAATGGCATGTGTACACATCTGATATTTGTTTGCATACAATACAGCCGCTACCGAATCAAAGTGTGCTGGATCGCTTAATAAAAAACCATGATGATTGGCTCTATCGCTGTAGGGCTGCAGCAAACAGGCACCACGTGAGCCCAATGCACCATCAGCATACACTTTAAAACTGCGAACATTGAGCCGTTCAGTTTTAATCATTCCTCTCTTAAAAATGTAATCATAGTTTTTCCTTGCATCGCTGAGCATTACATACAAACGCATTTTCAGGTCACCGCCTTTGTAAGCCTGTTCAATATGTTCTACCTGCTCAAAATCCAACCCGCAATCATCAATGCTTGTTAATCCTGCTGCAAAACAATTTTGCTGTGCTTTAAGTAATGCTTCTTTTGCCTGTGCTGCATTAGCATTGGGAATAATTTTTCCAACCAAATCAATGGCATTATCAATTAACACACCTGTGGGCTTACCATTTTGTACAAACACATCGCCGCCAACTAATTTGGTTGATGCAGTAATTCCTGCTTTCTCTAATGCATAATCATTTACAATAGCTGCATGGCCATCTACTCTTGTTAAAATAACAGGATTGTTGGGGAAACGAATATTCAATGAATCATTCAAAGGAAATTCTTTTATATCCCAATCATTTTGGTCCCAGCCACGGCCGATAATCCATTCGCCGGCAGGAATTGATTTGGCATAAGCATCCAATCGTTGTAAAATTTCACTCCAACTATTACTGCCAACTAAATCACATTCCCGCAATCCCAATCCATAACGATAAAAATGTGCATGTGCATCAATAAAACCGGGGAATAGATATTTGCCATTTAAATCTATTTGCTCGTTTGCCTGGAATTGTTTCTTTAGTTCTTCACTTGTACCTGTGGCAATAATTTTCCCATCTTTTACAGCAACTGCTTCAACGGTTGAGAAAGCACTGTCAACGGTATAAATTTTTCCGTTGAATAAAAGTAGATCAGCTTCAGTAGTAGTAGAGCAACTTCCAAAAAAGATCGCAGCAAGTAAAATGGCAAGACAATTTCGCATGATATAAAAATTGAAATCGAATTTAGCTTGTTTTGAACGGAACAACGCTAATTTTACTCTACATTATTCTTTTATGTATTCTGCATCAGCCACCCAAACCCTTCAGCAACAAACCACACAACTATTAAGCAATGTACAATCATCAGCCATTACTGAAAAAGAAATCAATACACTACGTGATGTACTCCGTTTTCATGAATACCGTTATTATATTTTAAACGACCCGCTCATCAGCGATTATGAATATGATACTTTGTATAAAGCATTAGAAAAATTAGAGCTTGCCAATACATCCATCATCATACCCGATTCACCTACACAACGAGTAGCAAAAGGATTAGGAACTGATTTTCAAAAGGTAACCCATCTTGTGCCTATGCTCAGTTTGGAAAACTCTTACAATGCTGATGATTTAATTGACTGGGACCGTAAAGCAAGAGAAGCAGCCGGTAAAGACATCATCGAATATTGCGCTGAACCAAAGTTTGACGGTGCAAGCATCTCTCTCATATATGAAAATGATCTGCTGGTGCGTGGTGCTACCCGTGGCGATGGTACAGAAGGCGAAGACATCACTACTAATATTAAACAAATTCGTTCCATTCCGCTTTCTGCACCCTTTAGCAATTATGGTATCAAACAAATTGAAATACGTGGCGAAGTATTGCTTACCAAGAAAAATTTTAAAGCCTATAATGATAAACTGGCCGAAGAAAATTTACCACCACTCGCCAATCCACGCAATGCTGCCAGTGGAAGCTTGCGTATCAAAGATGCCAAAGAAGTAGCAAGAAGAAACCTGGAAGCCTTCTTATATCATGTTGGATATATTTTGAAAAGCGAAGCAACCGGCAAGTATGAGGTGCCGCATACACATAGTGATGCATTAAAGATGTTGTGGGACTCAGGCTTCAGAAGTCCGCAACAGGAAAAGAAAGTAATCAAAGGCATTGAAGGTGTCATTGCTTTTTGCAATGAGTATGAAGCAAAGCGTGATGAGCTTCCGTATGAAATTGATGGCATGGTGATTAAAGTAAATGATTTAGAGTTGCAGGATGAAATGGGCATGACATCTCATCACCCACGCTGGGCCATTGCTTATAAATTCAAAGCACGACAAGCAACAAGCAAACTCAGAGCAGTTGAATATCAAGTAGGTCGCACAGGCGCTGTTACTCCTGTTGCAAAAATTGACCCTGTGCCTATTGGCGGTGTTACGGTTACAAGCATCTCTTTACACAATGCTGATTTTATTGCAGAGAAAGATTTACGCATAGGCGATAGTGTGCTGGTAGAACGTGCAGGTGATGTAATTCCATACATCGTAAAATCATTTCCCGAATTACGTAATGGCAGCGAAGAGGAAATTATTTTCCCAACTACTTGCCCCGTATGTAATTCTGTTTTGGAAAAGCCTGAAGGTGAAGCGGTGTGGCGATGTAACAATATTAACTGTGAAGCGCAGGTGGTGGAACGCATCATTCACTTCAACAGTAAAGATGCAATGGACATTCGAGGTATGGGCGAAGCCAATGTTCGTAAGTTTTATGAACTGGGTTATTTAAAAGATGTCCC
>JBKCJY010000059.1:0-4188 GCA_046301455.1 Chitinophagaceae bacterium
TTATCAATGATATCGAAGCATCCTTCAAAGATGAAATTCTCACACGCAAAGGCGAGCTGCGAAAAGAGTGGGAGGGAAAGATTGTGCTCAATAAACACCCTTATCTCAATATTGAATACCTCGGCATTTTGGTTGATGAAACAAATCCATTAGTTCAAAATTCACCCATGAAATTGAAAGCTGTTCGCCAGGCTATTAATTATGGTTTTGATAAACGAAAGTTGATGTTGTACTTACGCAATTCTATTGGCACACCTGCTGAAAGTGGATTTGTGCCCATGGGTTTGCCAAGCTTTGATACAACAATTGTAAAGGGTTATAACTACAACCCGCGAAAAGCAAAAGCTTTATTGAAAGAAGCAGGCTTTGATGTACAGCATCCGCCGCCACCTATTAAATTGCTCACTATTCCTATTTATGCTGACCTTGCAAGTTATATTGCACGGGAGTTACAGGATATTGGATTAACAGTACAGGTGGAAGCCATTCAAAAAAGTTTATTACTTACACAAACTGCAAAGAATCAAGCCTTGTTTTTCCGTGCAAGCTGGATTGCTGATTATCCTGATGCTGAAAATTATTTTTCTGTGTTTTACAGTAAAAATCCATCACCCCCCAATTATACACGCTACAGCAATCCTGCCTTTGATGCTTTGTATGAACAGAGCAACAAAGAACCGAATGATTCATTGCTTTACAAGCTTTACCAGCAAATGGATGCGATGATTGTTAATGATGCACCTGTTGTTCCTGTGTGGTATGATATGGTGATTCATCTGGTGCAGCCAAATGTTCAAAATTTCAAACCCAATGCCTTAAACTGGCTGGAGTTAAGAAGGGTAAAGTTGAAATAAACAGGTATTGTTCAAAAAATATCGGCCGGTAAAAACACAGGCCGATATACTGAAAATGATAACTATCTAAAATTGTAAGTGAGCTTTACACTAAAGCAGCATCTTTTGATAATTTACTTCTCTTACTGCTTCCTCATTTTATCTTTAAATACTTTCTCAAACTTTTCCAATTTGGGTTTGATGACGTAGTAACAGTAAGGATTATTATTTTTTTTGAGATTGTAATAGTTCTGATGATAATTTTCAGCTTCACTGTAGTTTTTATAAGCTTCAATGGTTGTAACAATAGGATTGCCAAACGCACCGCTTTTGTCTAATTGCTCTTTATAATATTCTGCTTTCTTCTTTTGCTCAGCATTATGGTAGAAAACAGCACTTCTGTACTGTGGACCTGCATCATTTCCCTGCCTGTTTAAAGTGGTGGGGTCATGTGTTTGCCAAAAGATTTCAAGCAACTCGTCATAACTGATAACTGCTGGGTCAAAAACAATCTGTGCTACTTCAGCGTGACCAGTTGTTTTACTGCACACTTGTTCATAAGTGGGATTTTTTACATGCCCCCCGCAATAACCGCTCTTCACTTTGAGCACGCCTTCTACCTGTTGAAAAATGGCTTCCACACACCAAAAGCATCCTGCACCAAAAGTAGCCGTATCCGTTTTCTCTAATTCATTGTGAGCAGCCGTGAAAGCGGTTACTGTTTTATTATCAATTGTACTCATACTTAATTGTTTTCCTTCACCTGAAGCACAGGAAGATACTTGAACGAAATTTCCAAGGAAGAAAATGCTTGAAATCAATTTACACCACATGGTTTTTCAGATTTTATCAGTCTTGCAATTTACAGTCAAAATTGCCCTAAAACCAAAGTTTTTATTGTAAGCAGGGTGACAATGCTGTGTTTTTAGATATGCTTTAACGTTTGTGTAATATTTTATGTGGTTTCAAACTTTAGTATAAACAATTCCTTAAAAAGAAAGCCTTCTGTTATAAGTATTTTATTTAATATCACTTATAATATTATTTTGAAGTGCATAACGAGTAAGATCACCGTTAGAATGTAATTGCAGTTTTCCAGTATTCTGCTGCGATAGGTACTTACAGTTGTGGGTGCAAGTTCTAACTGGTCAGAAATCTGAGAAGTTGATTTTCCTTCTGCAAGCAATTTCAAAATGGTTAGTTCTCTGTTGGAAAGTAAGTCTGCTTTTTGTTTTTTCTGTCCTAGGTGTTCCAGTTTGGCAGCTGTTTCCTCACTCATGTACCGTTTGCCTCTTTGTATTTGGCGAATAGCTTTAATTAATTCTTCGGGTGCTGAGTTTTTATTGAAATAATTGATACTAAAAAACAGCACATGCCCTTGTAAAACAAAACCTCAACAGCAGGGCTAATGAGGTTTTATGAGTTATTAAATCTTTCGCTTAAATATCAATTGCCTCACCATATGCAGCAGCCGTTGCTTCTTTAATGGCTTCACTCATGGTAGGATGTGGGTGTACACCATTAAGGATTTCATGATACGTAGTTTCCAGCTTGCGTGCAACCACTACTTCAGCAATCATTTCTGTTACATTACTGCCAATCATATGTGCACCGAGGAACTCGCCATACTTAGCATCAAAAATTACTTTTACAAAACCATCCGTGTTGCCCGCAGCACTTGCTTTACCGCTGGCCATAAATGGAAACTTGCCCACTTTTACTTCATAGCCTGCGTCTTTTGCAGCTTTCTCTGTATAGCCAACACTTGCAATCTCAGGTGTGCAATAGGTGCAACCCGGAATGTTGTTGTAATCCATCGCTTCCGGTGTGTGATGGTGTTTCTTTTCCAGATATGCCATATGTTCAGCAGCATTAATACCTTCTTTACCTGCAACGTGTGCTAATGCCTGACCCGGTGCACAATCACCAATGGCATAAATGCCGAGCACTGATGTTTGTCCGTATTTATCAACTACAATTTTTCCTTTTTCTGTTTTAATGCCGTTCTCTTCTAAACCAATGTTTTCAATATTGGCAACCACGCCTGCAGCACTTAACAAAATATCAGCTTCCAATACCTGCTCACCGCTTGCTGTTTTTACACTTGCTTTTACACCTGCACCTGCGGTATCAACTTTTGTTACTTCGGCATTGGTCATTATAGCAATTCCTTTTTTCTTGAATTGCTTTTCCAGTTCTTTGGAAATGTCTTCATCTTCCACAGGCACTACACGTGGCATAAATTCCACAATCGTAACTTTTGTGCCCATGCTGTTATAAAAATCAGCAAACTCAACACCAATGGCACCGCTACCTACAATGATCATGCTCTTAGGCTGAGTAGGTAATACCATTGCTTCACGGTAACCAATAATTTTTTTACCATCCTGTGGCATGCTTGGCAATACACGACTGCGACCACCGGTGGCGATCACAATATATTTTCCTTCAACCATTTGTTTCTTGCCATCTGCAGCAGTCACTTCCAATTTGCCTTTACCGGCAATTTTTCCGTAACCCATAATCACATCAATCTTATTCTTTTTCATCAAAAACTGAACGCCCTTGCTCATTTTATCGGCCACACCACGGCTGCGTTTTACCACCGCACCAAAATCATGTTGCACACCGTTGGCATTAATACCATAATCGGCACTGTGCTTCATGTATTCATACACCTGCGCACTTTTCAACAGTGCTTTGGTGGGGATACAACCCCAGTTTAAACACACACCACCCAAGCTTTCTTTTTCAACAATTGCAACTTTAAAACCAAGCTGCGATGCACGAATAGCTGCCGGGTATCCGCCGGGGCCGCTGCCGAGAACAATTACGTCGTAAGCCATAGATATAATTTGAAATTTATGTATTTGAAAATAATCGGCTGCGAAGGTAGTTGAAGTGAGGCAATTGACAAAAGAGTGTGGGGCAGTGGGCACAACAGCTTGTTTGGGCTATTGTTCGGGCTTTACGCTGCTACTCCGCCACAAATCCAGGCACAAATCTTCAGCGGGGTATTCGCTTCAATCCCGCTGCCTTTCAGCCTCTGTACATGGATCTGCAACGGGCTTTCAATTACCTTTGCTCCATGCGAAAGTTAGAAATGGATGAACTCAACCGCAAAACAATAGACGAGTTCAAACATGCAGAAAAAAATAAAATCATTGTGGTGCTGGAAAACATCCGCAGCATGCAGAATGTGGGCTCCGTGTTCCGCACCGCCGATGCGTTTTTGATTGAAGCTATCTATTTAATTGGCTATACACCACAACCTCCGCACCGTGATATTCATAAAACGGCATTGGGAGCTACAGAAACGGTTCATTGGAAATATTTCAGCACTACAGATGAAGCT
>JBKCJY010000060.1:0-5791 GCA_046301455.1 Chitinophagaceae bacterium
TTTTAACCAATATCCTAATTAAGATGAAATACTTATTTTATCATTTATTATCCGTTACGGCATTTACTCTTTGCACATTTACTGCCGCTTATACACAAAATCCCGGTGGTGTTACTAATAACTTACAATTTTGGATTAAGGGTGATTATACCGGGAGTAATATGACTTTCCTGAGTGGAAAAATAACGGGGTGGTCTAATGAAAAAAACAGCAGTTATAAACTTGCTGCGCCATCAAGCAATCAACGTCCCGTTCGTCATGATGGAAGCAGCAGTAACTCGGACAGTTTGAATTACCAACCACAGGTTTATTTTTTAGGCAACGCTGCAATGATATCAGCCGGAACTGCCAATGTTTTACGATCTAATGATACAACAACCTACAACTATTTTCTTGGAACAAGTGGTACAACTTTTACTGTGACCAATATGGATTCTGCTTCAAAGAACGCAGTAACGTATATGGGCACCAATAATTACAGGTATCAGATTAAGCCAAACTTCAGAGTTCAAACGAGCGATGGAATTAATATTGCAAGCCCATTAAATACATCATTAGGCTATACTTCAGATTTTACAAGTACCTATAACTCGCCACGAAATAATGCCCGAATTACCACATCTTATGGTTTCGGTTCATCTCTTTTGTCGAGAAGAAATGGTACAGCCTATTCACTTACAAACAGTAATAAAGCACCATTTTGCCCCGGTATTTCAGCAGGGCTGGAAGTGGGCGGTAACACAACTAACAATGAATTCTTCCATAAAGGAAGAATTGCAGAAGTAATATTTTATAATGCCCCACTTCACATTGATTCAGTAAGAAGAATTGAAACTTATTTGGCTATTAAATACGGTATTACGTTAAATCCTAATGGGTTGAGCACATCTAATGGATATGTGTCATCATCCGGGACTTCAGTTTATTCACAGGGATCAACAGGCACAACCTACTGGAACAATATTATTGGTCTGGCTCGAGATGCCAGTTCAGGTTTATTACAAAAGCAATCGCATACATATGATGATTCAATTCGCTTATACATTTCAACACTTGCCGCAACCAATGCCGGCAATGGAGGTACCATTACTGATAACGGAGATTTTTTAATGATAGGTGCTACCACCGGAAAGCTTATGGAAGCTGTTGCAACAGCATCAGAAAAACCAAGCGGAATTACTGTTCGTTTAGACAGGGAATGGAAACTGATTAATACAGGATTTAACCAGAGTTTTTCCATGCAGATAAAACTGGATGGAAGTGCCAGTGGATTATTTTCAGGAGGCGGCACCTTACGATTGCTGGCTGATGATGATGGCAATTTTACAAATGCAACTAAAATAAATTCAGGAACATCGGGTGTTACACTTTCTTACAGCTCAGGAATTATTACGGTTACTATTGTTCCTTCAAGTTCGGGAGGTATTTTCCCTGTAAATGGAACGCCTAAATATATTACTGTTGCCTCTAATAATGGAACGCTTGACGATGCATCCATACAATTGATTTGTACAAAGAACAATCATCTTGTTTTACTAGAATGGAAATCTAATTCTGAAACGGCAACAGATCGTTATGAGGTGGAAAAATCGTTTGATCAGCGCAACTGGAATACGGTTACAGCAATTTCAGTAAAAAATACCAATACTGCTCCGGCATCATACCAGACAGTTGACACAATATCTGAAAATACCGTTTATTACCGTATTAAAATAATCAGTAAAACCGGTGAAGCCAGTTATACTACTGTACAAAAAATTAGTGGAAATATCAAAACTGTTCAACTACAAACCTACCCTAACCCAGTTACTTCCTTTTTAAATGTTAGCTGGACCGGTTTCAAAAAACCAGAGCGACTAAAAATCATTGCTGCAGACGGAAGAATTTATAATTGTGTTTGTACGATCAATGATTTTAATGCAATTATACAAACCCAAAATTTGCCTAGAGGAGTTTATATCCTTACAGTTATAGGCAGTAACAAACCTCTGTATACAAAATTTTTCAAGAATTAAACTAAACCATCCAAAACCAAGATTTTATGAAACTGCTAAAGCTATTTACGGCAGGAATGGTATTTTTCTGCCTTAGCAATTTTAAACCTTCTTTTTCACAAACTGTTCCTTTCAGGAGTGTGATGCCTCCACAACCATCAGCATTACGAACAATAACAGCTGCCGAGTGGATAAAAGGGGCAATGCCTGATACTACCGGCAGCGGCACTCCAACAACAGATATTTTGAAGAAATTGGTTATACCTAATACTAACCTACAACCACTTGGTGTTACATTAGGCGGACCTCCATTAATTGTAAGTAATAATCCGGAACGGTTTACCGGCGACGGCTGGTTATTTCAACACAGCTTTAAAGATGCAAAACAGGGAGGTGTTGATTACCCTATGAGAGGTGCAACAAGGATTTACATGTTTCATCTGAATTTCACAAGCCCGGGTACAACTAAATATGTGAGTCTTGTAGTTCACAATCCCAGTGCATCGTCTATACTCTATACGTTTAAAGGTGCGCACTATACGAATGTAGATAAACCATTAACAGGTGGAGCAACGGGCCAAAGTTATTGGGTTTCCAGGGACTGGATCAGTAATACCCCTACCATAACAGTGGGCCAGATCAATGCCAACTCAAAACATGTTTTATTTACTAAGCAAGTGAACAGTGGCAATATGTTTGACGGCTTATATGAAGTATCAACAGCAGGTCCTGTTTATTATTATACAGTTGTTACATCGAGTAGTAATGTGAGTACGGTGAGATCGGCAGCTTCAGTTGGCACGCCCCATGCATCGTTTGCTGCACCTCCTGACCCCCGTGTTACACAGAGTGATTACCGTATGGAAACTAGTGGGACATATGCAAGGGGTGCAGGTGTATTTACGGCTTCTGAGGTAACTGCAGACAATGTACTTGTAGTTCCTGATGTACCCAGCCGTATTGGATTTTGTTTTAACACATCTAACAAATTTTATCCAATGCTTGAAAAACAAACACCCGCTGTAGTTGTAAAAACAGCGCCTACCACAGATACTGTACGATCAATCTATTCTTCATCTCACAACTATGGAGCTTATGGCATGTACTTCAATACAGTTTTTCATTTACAAAATAATAACAGCGCACCAAAAACCGTAAATGTATATTTTGCTGAAAATGAGAACCTGGTGGATGGATCCAGTGCCAGCGGCAGATGGAACAGCAGGTTTAAAGTAGATGGTGTTGCATCAGCTGCCTACGATGTGTACATACAAGGTAACAACCCACGTAAACTTTTAAAAACGCTCACTGTACCGGGAGGAACCACTGATTTTTCACTGGAGGTATATATTCCCGGACTTATTACTACCAATCATCAATTGATCTTTGAAACAGTTACAACTGTACCCATTACCCTTCCTGTAACACTCATTTCATTTGAAGGAAAAACAACGCAGGGTGTTAATAGCCTAATTTGGAAAACAGAACAGGAGTTTCAGCTTTCACATTATACAGTTGAGCGAAAAATCAATGATGCAACTTATGCTCCTGTAGCAACGATTAAGGCGGTAAATAACGGACAACCGCAGCAATATCATTATGATGACGTAAGTGCATCTGCAACCGGAGGAAAAAAATATTACCGTTTAAAGATGATAAATGATGACGGATCGTACAAATATTCTTCTGTTGTTTCGTTGGAAAATAAGGTTGACTATTTACTTAAGACTGCAGGTAATCCTTTTCAAAACGAACTCCGACTACAGTGGACTGGTGACCGTAACAATAATGCAACTATAAAACTTATTAGTACAAACGGCGCAGTTGTTTACTACGGTAAAGCACGAAGCAATGAAGGCTTTAACCAGTTTACTGTTTCATCATTGCAACATTTAAAGCCGGGTGCATATGTTTTGGAATTATCAATCAATAATCATTCACAATTCATATCTGTAGTAAAACAGTAACAAAGTAATAAGCTATAAGTGCATAACATTGTCTGTGAGATTATTTATCAGGATTCAATTGTGAACAATAAATGTGTTGCTTGTTATGACTAAATAACTTTTAAAGCTTATTCTCTTTGAAATATTCAAGAAAGATGCTGTTAAAACGTATTCATTAACATGTTACCTTATAAAAAAAACTCCGCTTCAAATGAAGCGGAGTTTTTTTATAAGTGTAATTTTTTACACCACCTCTCCTTCCAAATCATAGTCAAATGCCTTTGTGATTTTTACATTTACAAAATCACCAACAGGTAATTTTTTATCTGATTGAATCACTACTTCATTATCTACTTCTACACTGTCAAACTCTGTGCGGCCAATATAACGGCCAGCTTCTTTTTTATCAATAATGGTTTTAAAGGTTTGTCCTACTTTCTGTTGATTGAGTTCATAAGAAATTTCCTGCTGTACCGCCATTACATCCTGTGCTCTTCTTTCTTTTTCTTCCGTAGGCACATCATCAACCAGATCATAACCACTGGTACCTTCTTCATGACTGTAAGTGAAAATACCCATGCGGTCAAAGCGATGTTTCTGTAAGAACTCTTTTGGTTCTTCAATATCATCCAATGTTTCACCTGGAAAACCGGCAATCAATGTAGTACGTAAACATAAGTCGGGGACTTTTTCTCTAACTGCCGCAATTAATTCTTCTGTTTCAGATCTTGTAATTTGACGGCGCATGGCTTTGAGCATCTTATCACTTGCATGCTGCAACGGCATATCCAGGTAATTACAAATGTTTTCACGCTCACGCATTACATCCAATATCTCCAAAGGAAATTTATGCGGATATGCATAATGCAAACGGATCCATTCCAATCCTTTTACATCAGCAAGGCGATGCAAAAGATCAGGTAGCATTCTTTTCTTATACAAATCCAAACCATAGTAGGTAAGTTCCTGTGCAATGAGCATTACTTCTTTTACACCTTTCTTTACCAGTGCTTCAGCTTCTGTAACCAAATCATCCATGCTTTTACTCACGTGCCCGCCACGCATTAAAGGGATGGCACAAAAGGCACAGGTGCGGTTACAGCCTTCACTGATTTTTAAATAAGCGTAATGCGATGGAGTGCTGAGTAAACGTTCCCCAACCAATTCAGTTTTATAATCAGCTTCAAACTGTTTTAAAATTTTGGGTAACTCCATCGTTCCGTAAAAAGCATCCACTTCAGGAATTTCTTCTTCAAGGTTATTCTTGTAGCGTTCACTTAAACATCCGGTAACAATTACTTTATCCAGTTTACCCCTGCGCTTCAGTTCTACCTGCTGTAAAATGGTTTGAATGCTTTCTTCTTTTGCTTTATCAATAAACCCGCAGGTATTTACCACTACAATGTTGTGATCCTTCTTTGCACTTTCATGCACCACATCAATATCATTGGCCATTAACTGCCCGCTGAGCACTTCACTATCCACCATGTTTTTACTGCAGCCAAGTGTTATGATGTTTACTTTATCCTTCTTTAATGTTTTACTCTTCACGTGTTATTAATTTATTCAAAAGATGAAACCACAAATACCATTTACTGTTTTGTGCATGGTATTTTATAAAGGCGCAAAGGTAACATTCCGCAGTTGATTGACTGCTTTTAACAGCAGTTTCATTTTCTGGCATCATTTTTTCAATGCAGGCGGTAACATCAAAAAACACATTATGAAGAAAATTATGATGATGGCTCTTGTTTTAACAGCCATCAGCTCAAGCCAGGTATTTGCCCAATCGAAAGGAAGTTCTTACACGACTGCATTGGGTGCCAAATTCTATCCCGGTACAGGTATTAC
>JBKCJY010000061.1:0-2584 GCA_046301455.1 Chitinophagaceae bacterium
TTTCTTGCTGAAACAGGAATTTTTCCAAGTAAAGGTGAAGCAAGAAAAATGATACAGGGCGGTGGGGTGAGCATCAACCGCAAAAAAGTAGAAGCGATTGACATGCAAATCAATTCTTCATTTTTACTTCATAACAGGTACTTGCTGGTACAAAGGGGTAAGAAGAATTACTATTTAATTTCAGTGCAATGAAACAACTTGTTCCGGCATGGGTGAAGCATATCATTAAAAAATATTGCTGGAAAATTGTTTACGGTAAAAAAATTTATAATACAGGTAGGGAACAAAATAAAATTTGTTTGCAGGAGTTAAAAAATCAACCTGAAAAATTCCCAGAGCTAAATGTTTTTACTTGCCATAATGAAGATGGCGTGCTTCAATATCTTTTTTCAAAATTACCTTCAACACTAAACCCCGTTTTTGTTGATATTGGAAGTAATGACTGTATTAACAGCAACTGTGCAAACCTTGCATTTCATCATACCTGGAGCGGTGTTTTTATTGACGGCAATAAAAAACTTTTAAACAGGGGAAAACATATTTACAATGCTGCATTGCCCAAAAGTATAGCTGAATTTAATTTCATACACTCAATTGTTACACCGCAAAATATTGACAATATTTTAAACCAATTTTTTAAACACAGAAATATAGATTTACTTTCTATAGACCTTGATGGAAATGATTATCATATCTGGAATTCAATAAAAAGTATTTCACCAAAAATTGTAATCACAGAAGTGCAAATTGAAAAGGGAATGACAGCATTTATTCCACCGTATGAAAACAGCTTTGAAGAATATGAAAGCGAACAACCCAAAGGCGCTTCTCCGCTTTCGATGATTGAACTTGCAAAATCAAAAGGTTATGAGTTGGTTGCATTTAATACAGAAGGTTATAACCTGTTTTTTATAAATAAGGAATACAGCAACCGTTTTAAAGTAATAAGTTCAGAGGTATTTAAGGAGCATTTTCAATTATAGCTTACTCCACATCCACACGTTTCGGAATCAAAGCTCCTTCACTTGCTTCCATTAAAAATTTGCGTTCGTTTACAATGTAGCCATTCCCTTTTTCACAAAAATGAACTTGTAAATTTTCAACGCTTACAGGATTTCCTTCCGGTATATCACCAATGTTTGAATGCAGTATATCATGACCATCAATTATAATCACCAGCCCGCTGCCGATGGCTTCCATCTTATTACCTTCTGTAATCAACATGCCGGTATCTTCACCCAAACCAATTCCAATTAAACTTGGATTGCTTGCTACAACCTGCGCCAAACGAACAAACCGTCCACGCTTTTCAAAATGAGAATCAATAATTACTGTAGTAATGAAACCGAGTCCGGCTGTAATTTTTACTTCACCTTTTAAATGTGCACGTGCAGCATTACCCTCATAAATCATGGTTTGGCTCATGGCCATAGCACCAGCACTTGTACCTGCTATTAAAAAATTTTCATTTTGATAACGCTCTTTTAGCACTTTTAAAAATTCAGTTCCGCCATCTGTAACACTTAAACGCATTTGATTCCCACCGCTGAACATGACAGCATCGCAGGTGCGGATACGTTCCATATAATCAGCATTGGTGGTATCCTGGCGATTGCGAATATGCATGAGGCCGATATTGGTACAGCCGATTTTTCCAAAAGCATTTAGATAATTATCACCCACTTCATATGGAATGGTGGAAGCTGTGGTGATCACTTCAATGCGTGCATCAACACCACCTGCTTCTTCCACTACACGGCGGAGTATACCCAGTTCAAAAAAGTTGAGGTTATTTCTGTGAATTTCACCTGTTTCCAAATCGGTGCCCTTGTCTTCTGCTCCACCGATGGCTATGAGTTTTCCTTTTGGATACTGCAAAGCAAGTAATTTATGATTCAGGACAAAAATAAGGGAAACTCACGGCTCTTAAATTGAAGAACTACTTACGTTTTATCCACGATGTTGAAAATAGGATGTTAAGTAGAATTAAAGTAGTAAAAGTGAGTGACACAACAGGTGTTGCAGGTATGACCCAGGCCGGAATCAAAAAATACCCCTTTGCCAAAGCAACTGCGTGTGAAGAAAAAAAACTATCTTCCAAGATTAACTGTTTTATATGCAAATACTTGAATTAAAAGTCCTGCGTGGACCCAACTATTGGAGCATCCGTCGTCCTAAGTTGATACAAATGAAACTGGACTTAGAAGAGCTGGAAGAAAAACCAACCAATCATATTCATGGTTTTCCTGAGCGTTTGGAAAAATTATTTCCAAGCATGTATGGGCATCGGTGCAGTGTAGGCGAACCGGGCGGATTTTTTCAACGTGTAGAAGAAGGAACATGGATGGGACACGTGATTGAACATATTGCTTTGGAGTTGCAAACACTGGCGGGCATGGATACTGGTTTTGGACGCACACGCACACCAGAAGGTGAAAAGCCGGGCGTCTATTATGTAGTGTTCAGTTATATGGAAGAAGATGCAGGTTTGTATGCGGCACGTGCTGCAGTACGTATTGCACAGTCTTTGGTAGATGCAGTTGATTATGATTTGACCGAAGACATTCAAAAATTAAGAGAGATA
>JBKCJY010000062.1:0-2138 GCA_046301455.1 Chitinophagaceae bacterium
AATGCTTTTTCTTCTCGGTTCTATCATACTCACTTCCTGGCTCACACTTTCATTTAAAATAGTAGAGCGGTTTAACATTCCCGTGTTTCAGGCGATTGTATTTAACTATATCGCTTGTGTTATTACAGGTTCATTTGTAAACGGTGCATTCCCTATGAGTGGCAGTACGTTTGCCGAAAGCTGGTTTAAATGGAGTTTATTAATGGGGTTAATGTTTGTTTCTATTTTTAATCTGGTGGGCATCACGGCGCAGAAGATGGGTGTAGCGGTTACATCTGTCGCCAATAAATTATCATTGGTGATTCCATTTGTATTTTCCATTTACCTGTACAATGAATCAACTACCTGGATAAAGCTAGCAGGCATTGTAATTGCATTAGCAGCAGTAGTTCTAACCTGTATTCCTTCTGCGAGCGGGTTGGAACCATCAGGTAAACCTTTTCATGTAAGTAATTTGTTCCTGCCTGTTGTATTATTCATCAGCAGTGGTTTGCTGGATACATTGATTAAGTATGTAGAACAAACAGAGTTGAATGATGGGAATAAAAATGCGTATCTCATCACTTCGTTTGGAGTAGCTGCTGTGCTTGGTTCAATTACTTTGTTGTTTTTATTGCTTACTGGCAAAGTAAAATTTGATAAGCGTTCCATTCTTGCAGGTATCATGATTGGTGTACCAAACTATTTTTCCATTTGGTGTTTGGTACGTGTGTTGAAAGATTATCAGGGGAATAGCTCCGCCATCTTTCCCATCAACAATATGGGTATTGTGTTATTCAGTACAGTAGCAGCATGGATATTTTTTAAAGAACGATTATCAACACTCAACTGGCTGGGTATTGTTTTGTCAATTGCAGCTATTGCTTTGATTGCGTTTGGATAAAACAGTTCTTGAGTATTAGTTTATTAAGTTGTTGAGTAATTATGAGTGAGCAGGATTTTTATTATACCATAGAGCAGGAAATTGTAGCAGAGTTTAAGGACCGTGGCAGTAAGTTTTTAGCTTATGTAGAGCCTGTAAATTCAATTGAGCAATTCAAACAAAAATTACAACAACTCAAAGAGCTTCACCCCAAAGCCAATCATCATTGTTTCGCTTACAGGATAGGAGCAGATGGTGCAACCTTTCGTGTGAGTGATGATGGTGAGCCAAGCGGCAGTGCAGGCAGGCCCATTCTTGGTCAAATAGATTCCAAACAACTTACCAATGTGGCAGTGATTGTTGTGCGTTATTTCGGCGGCACTTTGCTTGGAGTGCCCGGATTAATCAATGCGTATAAAACCGCAACTTCATTAGCGCTACAAACAACACCCATTATTCAAAAACAAATTGAAGAAAACTATTCCATTGAATTTGACTATACAAGAATGAATGAGGTAATGATGATTCTCAAACAATGCAATTGCACAATAGCAGAACAGGAGTTGCAATTGTTTTGCCGCATCAAAACAGGTATTCCTAAAAACCGTTTGGAAGAAGTGCTGTACCGCTTTAAAGATTTACATGATGTGCAATTAAAAAAGCAGTTTAAGCTTTTCCTGTAATTTTATACATCAGTACACCAACCGCTTCCTTCAGAAAATTATCCCAGCCTTTTAATGCATCATAAGAAGGAACAATGATTTGAAAAAATGTTTGTGGATTAGGTATAGCGTTGAAATTGCATGGATAAGCAGTTGTTTGCACTCCCGCTTTTTCAAAAACCATTTGTGAGCGTTTCATATGCATGGCCGAAGTAATCAATAAAAACGGTTCTTTGATTTGCAATGAATCCAGCAATTGTTTGGTGTAAACTGCATTCTCAAATGTATTACGGCTTTTGTTTTCCTTGATCACATCTTCAGCAGGAATTCCCATTTCTATTAATTGTTCTTTTACAAAATCGGCTTCCTTATATTCCTGTCGAAATGGATTGCCGCTACCACCTGTAATTAGAATTTTTTTGATATGTCCCAGTTTGTACAAACGAATACTTTGAATTAATCGGTCGCTGGCTGCACCATAATGACCCTGTTTGGTCTTGTATTGAAAACCCACAAAGCCTGCAAGTAAAATGCCTGCATTATATTGTTCGTTGGCCGCCAGTTCTTTCTTGGGCGACTGCCAAGCAAGAGAAATTTGGTGAATTAAATAGGGA
>JBKCJY010000063.1:0-6046 GCA_046301455.1 Chitinophagaceae bacterium
ATTTTTTTAAGGAGAGGCGGTAGTGTTTTGTGTTGCATCTTTAACAAACCCTTCATTAAAACAACACTACCAAAAAAGCCAATGGCACATCTTATGATTGTGTAAAAGCATAAACACATTGTAAGATGAAAAGAATCTTAATCCTTGTTGTACTCAGCACTTTATTTTTTGCTGCCTGCCGTAAATCTGATTTGCAGCCTGTTCCCATTGATGAATACATTTGGTTGCAAAAAGAACGTGGCGTGGTAGTTTATTCCGATTTCAGTTGCGATTATTTTGTTGTAGAAACATTCAATGGTTACAGCATAGTTCAAAACTGGAGCATTCGTCCGTTCACGGGTGATGTACTGTATGGTGATTTCAGCCGCTGGGGCGTGCGTGATGTATATAACCGCAGCCGTGGTTCACTCATGCGGGTGAATGTGAGGGATTACTGGCTGAGTTATTTTGCAGCACAGGATCGGTTAAGTTGGTACTGTACCCAGTAATGACACTTCAATTGGACACAACCATATTTCCATTTTGTCTAACTTCATTCAAATAAAAATGCCGCAACGATTGTTGCGGCATTTTTACTTTCAAGCATTTAATTATTGATCCCACCACAGTTTATCAAGTAATGATGAAACTGATTTTACATTGCCATTGTTTAAACTCAATTCTGAAGTTGGATAATCCACTCTTCTTATAGGCGCATTCAAAATTGCATTTAAAGGCAGTTGAAAACCTGTGTACGCAAAATTGAAACGACGTGCATCATCAAATGTTACCGGTTGTAAGAACATGGCTTTGTACTTCTCACGAAAAACATCAGCCAATGTTAAGTTAGCTGCACCTACTGCAATTTGCGGCAATGCCAAATAGGCATCACGTGCAGCAGCAGCCACACCAATTTTATCCATGCTTGCACGTATACCTGCTAGGTAAGCAGTATATGCTCTTGTTGTAGCACCACTTCGCAAAGCTGCTTCCGCTTCCATAAACTTTACTTCTTCCCATGTGGCAACAAACAATGGAGATGCATCTCCGCTGAAATAACCTGCAAGCACTAAATAACATTCATCATTGGTGGTACCTGTACCAACACGACCCTGACCGTTTCGTGTACCACGATAATCATTGAACCGTGTTAAGTTTGTAAGACGTGGCAAACGTGGATCAGTATAACCGAATGTAGTTCCGTTCATTGCATTTACGAAGTTGGAACTTAACCAACCGTCCAAAACCAATGAAGCCTGGTTACGTGCCACAGTAGCCCATGGATTACGTACAGGGAAAATCGTTACTCTTGCCTCCTGAGCTGCGCTGATGTATGAGCTGTCAATTGCACTTAAAACATTTGCAGCACTGTAGTTTGTGGTTTTGCTTACTTGGTTGAGCAATCTTGCTTTTACAGTGTAAGCAGTACGTATCCAGTTAATACGTGCTGTTGAATTCCATGCATTTGCATTTGCTAATGTTGGCCCATGAAAGAAATCTGTTGCAGGTACCATCGTTACTGTTGGAGTCTTTCGTAATTCGGCAATACCTTCATCCAAAAGCGTAATACAACGATTGTATAATTGTTGTGCATTATCATATTTGGGTTTTAAGTTCAAACCTGTTAAGGCTTCAGAAAAAGGTGCATCACCCCAAAGATTAATCACCATACTGAGATTAATGGCCATCATAATTTTACTCATGCCAAGATGAGCAGAACTATTGAGTTCAATGGCTTGCTTTTCCAAATCACTTAAGTCAGCCATTACATCATACAGGTTTCTCCACGTACCGCTGAAATCAACACGATCGTAAATATCTGTTGGAGAGTTGCTGTTGGGCGATGCCAGATATTGTACATAATAACTGGTAATGTTTGATACACGAAACACATTCAATGCGGTGTTATGTGTTGTTGTTGTAAGCAATCCTCCAATGGAAGGTTTGGTGGGGCGGTTGGGGTCAGTATTAATGTCTAAATACTTTTTACATCCGCTGCCCACGAGCAATAATGCAGTAAAACAAACTGCAGTTATTGTTTTTATTGTGATTGATATGTTATGCTTCATAATATTTTTGTTTTCCTGTTATTAAGAAAATCAGAAATTGATGTTGATGGTTGCAAAAAAGCTTCTTACACCGGGGTAGCTGAAACCTGCAAAACCATCAGCATTGCTATCGGCACTGGTAGAGCTGTTTTCAGGATCAAATCCGGTAAAGTTTGTTTTGAGCCACAAGTTGTTTCCGGTTACTGATACAGTAGCCCCTTTAATCAACTTTACATGCTTCAATACAGATGCAGGGATATTATAACTCATACTAACATTACGTAAACGAACCCAGCCAGCATCTTCAATAAAGTTCTCGCTCACACCTCTGTGTACCAGGCGATAAAATCCATCGGTATAATTTCTGTTATCTGGACCAACCCCCTGTCCAAGCCAAACGGTTTGTGTATTGGGCTGCCCGTTAGATGTAACACCACTAAATACACGTGTATCATTTCTGTCTTCAGTGTACTTGGCAATACCAAAGGCACTCATGAAATTGGAAAGCTGGTTGTATCTTTCAAAACCACTTCTTATATCAAACAATATTGAAAGATTAAATTGTTTGTATGTAAATGAATTGCTGATACCCCATATTGATTTGGGCAATGAGTTACCTAGTAAACGTTGATTTAAATCTCTCGCAGGAAAACCTGCCAATGAACCTGTACTTGCAATAAGGTAAGGCAAATCTGATCGTAAAGTTATTCGATCATCTGCTTGTGTACCATAATATCTTGCATAAGATGTTCCATACAAACCACCTGCAGGCTGACCAACCACCCAACGCTGTGTAACTGTACTGCCTAAATAACCAAACTGACTGGCAATAGTAATTTCATTTAAACCGGGCGCTAGACTCACCACACGATTTCTGTTGCTGGTAAAGTTTACACTTGCATCCCAACTGAAATTTTTTGATTTGTAAGGTGTACCATTAACAACAAATTCAATACCCTTATTTTCAATTTCGCCGGAGTTTAAAATAAATGCATTATAGCCTGTTGATGTGGGAACTAATACAGGATTGATAACATCTTTACTGTTGATTTGATAATACGAAACATCAAAACCAACACGGTTGTTTAAAAACTGCATCTCCAATCCCACTTCCCTGTTATCAGTAAATTCAGGTTTCAGATCTTCGGCACCTCTTATGTCATCCCTTGTCCATGCTGTTACACCGTTTACAGGTTGACCAAAGGCATTGTTATAGTATGTACTTGTTTGATAGGGCCCTAATGGTGCAATACCAATTTTAGCATAAGAACCTCTCAGCTTTCCATATGAAATCCAATTGGGCATTTTTAAATGCTGGCTGAAGACATAAGCTAAACTTACACTTGGATAAAAGAAACTACTGTTACCACTTGCAACAGAGCTTGCCCAGTCATTACGTCCTGTAATTGAAAGAAAAAGAAAATTGTCATACGAAGCAGTTGCTTCTCCAAATACACCCATTGTTCTTAACTGTGTAATGCGGCTTGCCTGTGTAAGCACACGTGCATTGTTTAAACTCAATAAATCAGGAATATCAAGCTGACTGCCTTCAACACCTTGATAATTATATTTTTGATCTACAAGATCATGACCGGCACGCACTGTAAAATCAAATTTCTTTACACTGAATTTTGAAGTAATAAGAAGGTTACTGTTTAATACCTGGTTTAATATTCGATACTCACCTACAAAACCTAAAGCATTATCAGCAAAATTGATAACGCCGGGGCGTGATACCTGCGCAGGAGCAGTTGCTCTTCTGTTATCAGCTGCATAATCGTATCCCAAACGATAAGTAATGTCCAGCCAGCTTATGGGTTTATAATTAAAAGCAAGATTACTGATAGTGCGGTTTACATCATCTTCAAACAAATTATAATATGCCCCAAAAATTGGATTATTGTTTCCGTATGTTTTATGTGTACCATCTGGATTTTTATAATCTCTTACATCCCAGCGTGGGCTCCAGTAAGTTAAGCTTTCATTAAAACGATCCGCATTATAACGCAAGCCTCCGCTGTTAATGAAATTGAATGATGGATTGATGCTGAATTTATCACTGATCTTTAAATCGGCATTCACCCTTGCGTTTAAATTGCTGTAATTGGTATTGGGTAAAACACCATTGTGATTGAAATAGCTGAATGAAGAATTAATCATTGCTTTTTCAGTACCACCACTAATATTTAAAGTATTGCGAAACTGGTTTCCCTGTTCGTAAGCACGTTTGTAATGATGAAATAATTTTTCAGGATGTGAAGGATCCAAAGCCTTTGCAGCTTGAATCGTAGGCCCGAATGAAGGAAAAAAGTCGTTTGGATTATAAGTGTTGTTATAGCCCTGAGTATATTTCGTTTGCACATCAGGAAACTTGTTTACATTTTCAATTCCATATGATGCGCTGTAAGATACACGCATCTTTCCTGCTTTAGCACTCTTGGTTGTAATAACAATCACTCCATTACTTCCACGAAAACCATACAACGCTGTTGCAGCACCCCCACGCAAAATACTCATACTTTCAATATCATCAGGATTAATATCACTCATGCGGTTACTCATGCCACGTAATGCTGCATTACCTCCTTCAACAATTGTTGAGTTATCAACTATTACACCATCAATTACAAATAAAGGCTGGTTAGAACCACTTGCAGTTTTAGGACCACGAATTACTATACGTGCACCCTGACCAGGACCACCGCCTGTACTGTTTACTTGCACACCTGCTACTCTACCCTGTAATGCGTTTACAAGATTGGGCTGGCGGCTTTCCATTAATTGTTTATTGTTTATTTCAGTTGTTGCAAACCCCAGTGATTTTTTTTGTTGTTTGGCACCAAAGGCAGTAACAACAACTTCACTAAGTGCAGTGCCGGATTTTAATGTAATTTCTATTTTGTCGCCGGTAACATCAAAATCACTTGTTTCAAATCCAGTTGCTGAAATACGAAGCACCGTTTTTTTGCCCGATGGAACTTCAATTGTAAAATTTCCTGCACCGTCAGCAGAAACTCCTTTGTTGGTTCCTTTAATTACAATAGATGCAAATGCGATGGGGTCGCCTTGTGCATCCTTTACTGTGCCACTCACTTTTTGAGTTTGCGCCAATGCTCCGTAAAAGGAGAATAAGCTACACAGCATTACAAGGATTTTAATTTTTCTCATAATCATGATTTTGGTAATCGAATAATTTTAAAAAGCAATTAAAAATAAACTTATTTCGAATTATTTTGTTCTCTATTCAACATATTTTTGAATAAAATCTTAAACAATTATGGCATTCACATTAGCACCGCTTCCTTATGCACATGATGCACTGGAGCCACATATTGACACTACAACCATGCAGATCCACCACGGCAAGCACCACCAGGCTTATGTTGATAATCTTAACAAAGCAATTGCTGGCACAGAGCACGAAGGCAAAACACTTGAACAATTAATTGCTGTTGCAGGAAGTATTTCACCCGCAGTTCGTAACAATGGCGGAGGCCACTGGAACCATACTTTCTTTTGGGAATCATTAGCAGCAAATGCTGGCGGTACTCCATCAGGTGCATTAGCTGATGCAATTACTTCTGCTTTCGGCAGCTTTGATGCATTCAAAGAAAAATTTGCAACAGCCGGCATGACACGTTTTGGAAGCGGCTGGGCATGGCTCATTGTAAAAGATGGCAAGCTGGAGGTCTCTTCAACGCCCAATCAAGACAATCCTTTAATGGATGTGGCAGAAGTAAAAGGCACACCAATCCTTGGTGTAGACGTTTGGGAACATGCTTATTATCTCAAGTATCAAAACCGCAGAGCTGATTATTTAGCGGCCTTCTGGAATGTGGTAAACTGGAGTAAAGTAGCAGAGCGTTTTGAAGCAGCGTAATAAGATTGTACTATTTTAAAATTAAAACGGGAAGATGTACTTCCCGTTTTTTATTATCTAAAATCGATCGGCTACATATAGTTTTTCCTTTCCTATAAGTTGCTTTTCTTTATACACTTCCACCCAAAGTAATCCTTTG
>JBKCJY010000064.1:0-2742 GCA_046301455.1 Chitinophagaceae bacterium
GAAATGCATGGCAAGGCGTGTGGGTTTTACATATACCGCATCACCCACCAGGCCACTTGCAACCATTATCCAACCAACAGCTCCCTGCAATGCACCAAGAATAAAAAGAATAATGAGCGGTGTTATCATTTCTTTTTTAAAGAAACGCCTGACTAAAAAATAAATAAACCCAATGGCAAATACCATTCCCATGAGGCGTGCCCAAAGTCGATGAAACCATTCCCAAAAGAAAATGAATTTAAAATCTTCAATGGTGAAATCAGTGTTGAGCAGTTTGAATTGCGATGTGGCTTTGTATTTATCAAATTCAGTAAGCCATGCAGCTTCGTTGAGTGGAGGTAATGAGCCTGTAACTACATCCCATTCGGTAATGCTGAGACCACTGCCTGTTAAACGTGTAATGCCGCCGAGCAGTATTTGAACAATTAACATAAATACGCCGAAGAAGAGCCAGTTGCTCACGGCTTTATTGGAACGGAGGGAATCATTTGTCATACAGGATGCAAAGGTAAGCAGAGGAGGCGCTAAGAATAAAGGTGATTTCTTAAAATGTATAAACTAATATTTGCTCCGGAGTGATTCTGAAAGTTTGATTTAATTGTCTTGAACAAAAAATGATTAAAGAATTAAACAAAAAATTACATCTGCCCCTTTACAATTTTGTGCCAGTAGAGCCAGGGCAGTACATAACGCTTCAGTAAGTACATGAGCCGGCTTGGTTTGCTTTGATCAAACGGAAAAGTTTCCATCACTTTATTGTCATAACCAAACTCAGCCAGAATTAATTTGCCGTAACCAACTACCAACGGACAACTACCATAGCCATTGTATTGTGCTGTTAGTTGCTCCTGCTTCAAAAAAGATAAAATATTTTTCACTATCACAGGTGTTTGTTTGCGAATGGCAGCTCCTGTTTTGGCGTTGGGTGTGTTGAGTATATCACCCAGGCCGAAAACATTTTTATAACGTACATGTTGAAGTGTGTATTTATCTGCATCAAACCAGCCCTTGGCATCAGCCAGTGTACTCTTGCTGAAATAATCGGGTGCGCTTTGTGGTGGTGTTACATGGAGTACGTTAAATTTCTTTTGCACTTCAGATTTAACGCCATTAGCATCGGTAACTCTGTATATAGCCAATTGCTTTTCGCCATCAACTGCAATTAAATCATGCTTGAAGGAAAGTTGAATACCGTATTTATTCACCATCTTGGTGAGTTCATCAGCATATTTTTTGATACCAAAGATGACAGTTCCGCCGCTGGTAAACTCAATATGTGCTTTGATATTATGCTTTTGGCAATAATCACCAAAGAGATACATGATTTTTTGAGGAGCACCGCCGCAACGCACAGGGGTAGTGGGTGCAGTGAACAATGCTACATCGCCATTCTTTAAATTTTTCAAACATTCCCATGTGTAAGGTGCGTAGTCTCTATGATAATTACTGGTAACACCATTTTTGCCGAGTGTTTCCTTAAGACCTTTTACTAAGTGCCAGTTCATTTGAATACCTGCACCAACTACCAGTACATCGTAAGTATATTCATTACCGCTTTGAGTGGTGAGTTTGTTTGCATCAGGCTCAAAGCTTACAATGTAGTCTTTAATCCATTTCACTTTTGGGGGAATCACATCTGCTTCATTGTGAATAGTATCTTTCATATCATACACACCACCACCCACCAGCGTCCATGCAGGCATATAATAATGTTTATCACTCGGTTCAATAATAGCAACGTCTAATTCTGAATTGGCCCTGAGCAATTGTGCAGCAGCCGTAATACCAGCATTGCCGCCGCCTGCGATGAGTATTTGATGATGTGCTTTCATCTTTCTTTGTTTTGATAAGAGGCAAGGTAGAAGTACTGTGCTTGGTTAAAAGTGATTTGTATCACAAACTGACATGAATCAGGTTACTTAATGAGATTATACAAAAGTGAAAATGTTTATTCTTTTCCATTCAAAAAAATCCTCCTATCTTTCTTGCATTCAAATGCTTAATTGTATGATTCATTGGTTACTGTCAAGATGGTTTTTGCTAAAAGGCTGGAAAATAAAAGGCCGCTTTCCAGATGAAGTGCCGAAGATGGTGATTGCAGTGGGGCCACACACAAGTGGATGGGATGTTGTAGTTGGGTTAAGTGTAAGACATCTTGTGCCAATAAAACATGCCTATTTTTTAGGCAAAAAAGAATTATTCGATGGCCCTTTTGGATGGTTCTTTCGAAAAATTGGTGGCACACCGGTGGATCGATTTTCTAAAACAGGAATGGTGCAACAGGTAGCTGAGAAATTTCACTCGCATGATTATTTCCGTTTGGCTATGAGCCCGGAGGGTACAAGAAAGAGGGTTGATAAACTCCGTACAGGTTTTTATTATATCGCTAAAGAGGCCCATGTACCCATTCTTTTAACAGGATTTGATTTTAAAAACAAAGAAGTTGTTTTAGGAGATTTAATACATCCATCAGATGATGAAGCTGCTGATATGAAAAAAATCATTTCCTTCTTTGCACAGTTTGAAGGGAAAGTAGCGGAGTATGGATTGCAGCATTTAGGATAAAACAAATGATATAGAATTCAACTACATCCAAAACTTTTCTATCGATTTCTCTAATATCTACTTTATCAGCTGTCAAACTATTTCCTAACTTTCCTCATCAACCAAAACCATTCGCAATATGAAACTGTTTCTTGCCGCTTTGATAGTGATTGCATCAACCACACTCATCGCTCAACA
>JBKCJY010000065.1:0-2391 GCA_046301455.1 Chitinophagaceae bacterium
CATTTAATAATAAAAATTCTTCATGAAACAACTACTCACTATCACCCGTTGGATTGTTGGTTTACTATTCATCTTTTCCGGATTGGTAAAAGCAAATGATCCGCTTGGTTTAAGTTATAAAATGCAGGAGTTTTTTGAAGCATGGGGCTGGGTCGGTTTACATGATTATACATTGCTCATGAGCGTATTCATGAATGCATTTGAAATTATTGCCGGTGTTGCTGTAATTGTTGGTTACAGGATGAGATTGTTCAGTTGGTTGTTGTTGTTGCTAATTATCTTCTTTACGTTTTTAACGGGTTATGCAGCAATGGCTAAAAATGAAAATGGCGAATTGATATTCCGTTCCTGCGGTTGTTTTGGTGATTGCATCCCATTAAGCCCCGACGAGTCTTTTGTAAAAGATTTGATATTGCTGGTATTGATACTTTTTATTTTCAGGCACAGGAACAACATCAAGCCCATGTTCAGCAAATCCATCATCAATGCATTTGTGGTGTTTGATGCGGCTATACTTTCACTGGCGCTTCAATGGTTTACACTCAGATATTTGCCTGTTATTGATTGTTTGCCTTTTAAGAAAGGCAATAACTTAATTGTACAGCGGCAAATGCCACCTGATGCTGTGCCGGATAAATTTGAATACAAGTTTATTTATGAAAAGAATGGTGAAGTAAAAGAGTTTGAGTTAACATCATTGCCCGACAGTACATGGAAGTTTAAAGACCGTAAACAAGTATTGGTTCAAAAAGGAAAAAACAATGAGCCGAAGATTAAAGATTTTAATTTAACATTTGTTGATGGTTTGGATGTAACGGATTCTGTTTTAAATCAGCAAGGGGATTATTATTTATTGTTTATACAGAATATTGATGGCTTGAAGTCAACTGATAATTGGATAAAACAGGTTTCTTCATTGGCTGCAACTAAAAGGCTCTCCATCATCACACCCCAATATGAGGCTGTACTAAATTTATTGAAACAGGATGCTGTTTTGAGTAAACTCCCTGTATTGGTTTGTGATGCGGTTGCTTTAAAAACAGCAGCACGTGCTGTACCTATTATTTATAAAATGAATGGCCCGGTTGTGGTTGATAAATGGAGTGGTGCAAGTTTTGGTAATGTTCAATAAATCAAATGCTCAACTATCTCCTTCGCAAAATTGTTTACGGTCTGCTGGTTTTAGCAGGAGTAGTTACATTGGTGTTCTGGATGTTCCAGGGTTTTGGCGATCCTGCACGGATGGTAATGGGGCAAACAGGCGACAGTGCCACCATCGCCAACATTAAAAAGGATTTGTTTTTAGATCAACCCAAATGGAAACAGTTTTTACTGTATGTAAATGATGTCTCGCCCATAGGATTGCACGGCAAAGAAGATATTGCAAAAAAAGAATTGAATGGTTTATTTGTTGGTGGAGAAAGAAAACTGGCGTTCAAAGTTCCATATCTCCGCAAAAGTTATTTAACTAAAAAGGAAGTTTGGAAAGTGTTGATGGAAGCATTGCCCGGTACAATTTTACTTGCAATGGCTGCTATGATTATTGCAACAGTGCTAGGAATTACTTTAGGTGTTATTGCGGCAGTAAAAAAAGATAGCTGGTTGGATACATCATCTGTGTTTACTAGTATACTTGGTATTTCAGCTCCTTCTTTTTTCATGGGTATTTTAATTGCTTACCTGTTTGGATTTGTATTAACCAATTACACGGGTTTGAACATGACGGGCAGTTGGTTTGATATTGATGTGCAAACGGGTGAAAAAAAATTGACGTTGCAAAATTTAATTCTTCCTGCTATTACATTGGGTATCCGTCCATTGGCGATCATCACACAATTAACACGAAGTGCTATGCTGGATGTACTCAACCAGGATTTTGTTCGCACGGCTTATGCAAAGGGTTTGAGTAGAAGAACAGTGATTTGGAAACATGCGCTGCGTAATGCTTTGAATCCCGTGATTACTGCTGTAACAGGTTGGTTTGCTGAGTTATTGGCAGGTGCATTTTTTGTGGAATATATTTTTGGATGGAAAGGAATTGGAAAAACTACTGTTGATGCACTCGAGAAATTGGATTATCCGGTGGTTATGGGTAGTGTGTTGCTGAGTGCTTTCATTTTTGTGTTGATTAATATTTTGGCTGATGTATTGTATGGAGTGGTGGATCCGAGAGTTAGAGTGAATTAAAAGTAGGAGTTGCAAAGTAAGAAGTACACCATGTCAGACGCTCAGTTGGACTGATTTATAATTAACCAAACTAAATTTTATGCGATTAATTATTCTTTTCCTCTTTGTAAGTTTTGCGTTTTCGTGCAAACAAAAAGCAACATCACCATCTGTTGCTGAATATTTTAACTATACTGATTCAGGTGTGCAATCTGGCGGTGTACG
>JBKCJY010000066.1:0-1420 GCA_046301455.1 Chitinophagaceae bacterium
GAGTTTAGTCTTTGTTTCTGCTGAAAAAGAAATTGCAGGATACGATTTGCCACTGCAAAAAGTGATTTGAGCTGATGTTGTTTGTACAAATAATAACATCAAACAAAAAAGAAGTATTCGTTGCATGGCAGAAAGTTACAATTTTGCAGCACATGAACCGAATTGCCATTTTTGCTTCAGGTGCAGGGAGCAATGCTCAAAAGATTATTGAACATTTCAGCGAACACCCATCTGTTGAAGTTGCTTTGATTGTTTGTAATAAACCGCATGCAGGTGTGCTGAACATAGCTGCAGCGCACTCTATTGAAACGTTGTTAATTGAAAAGGAGCAGTTCTTTCGTGGTGATGGTTATGTTTCTTTTTTAAAAGAACACAAGATCAACTGGATCATTCTTGCCGGCTTTTTATGGAAAATTCCATCAATGCTTATTAAGGCTTATCCGCAACATATCATTAATATACATCCTGCACTCTTACCCAAATATGGAGGCAAGGGCATGTATGGCCATCATGTGCATGAAGCTGTTATTGCAGCAAATGAAACGGAAAGCGGTATTACCATTCATTATGTGGATGAGCAGTATGATCATGGTGATACGATTTTTCAAGCACGATGTGAAGTAAAGAAAGATGATACGCCTGAAACACTGGCGCAACGCATTCATGCATTGGAGCATCAACATTATCCCCAGGTAATTGAGCAACTCTTGCTTACTTAAATTCATCATAAAAAAACTGCAACACAACTTTTTATTTAATACGGCTGTTTATCATTGCATATTATTTTGAAAAAACTTCTACTATACCTTTTTTTACTGTTAGCCGGGTTCAAAGCATCGGCTCAAATACAAATCAACGGAACGGTGTATGACAGCACCAAACGCAATCTTGTAGAAGGTGTGCAGGTGTTATGTACCTGCGGTACCATGACGTTTACTGACAGTGTGGGCAATTACAGCATTTATGCCGGAGCAAAGGATTCTATTTTCTTTTTTTTTCGTAACAAACCCACACAAATGTTTCCCGTATCCATTATTAAAACACCGGGACAGTTTGATATTGCCATTAACCTATATGTGCCGGGTAAATACAAACAGTTGAAAGAAATTATTGTATATGGAAAAAACCGCAGGCAGGATTCTATTGAAAACAGAATAGCCTACGATAAAATATTTAACTACGACAAGGGAGGTCTACGTTTTTCATCTTCCGGACCTGAGTCGGGCATGGGTGCAGGTATTGATTTGAATTCGCTCATTAATGTGTTTCGTTTCAGGCGTAATAAAATGAGTGTCCGTTTTCAGCAACGATTAATTAAAGAAGAACAGGACCGTTATATTGATTACCGTTTTAATAAAACGATTGTAAAACGATTAACCACACTTAAAGACGGTGAAGCGCTTGAGCAGTTCATGATTGA
>JBKCJY010000067.1:0-21515 GCA_046301455.1 Chitinophagaceae bacterium
ATTTCAATCAGTAACTACAATCGAACGTAAATTACTTAGAATAATACAATTGAATTATTTATTAACTCCTGATATATTGCCAGTATTTGAAAAGGCAAAACAAACCTTTGAAAAAGTAAATATTGAAGATGAACATCGAAATTCAAACTTAGCAATTTCAAAAAACGACTTGATGTTTTTATTTTGGCTCCATCAAACGGGATCTCTCGATAATGCTATAAATGGATATATTGAATCAGGTTTAAGCCAAGCATCTACAATCAAGAAAATCTTAATTCAAGAAAATCTTAAATTAAATAATGTAAAGTTTTTAGATTTTGCAAGTGGGCATGGTCGTGTTTCCAGATATTTTAAAAATTTCTTACCCGTAGAAAATATTATAGTTTCTGATATTAAATCAAATGCAATTGAATTTCAAAAAGATGTTTTTGGATATGGAGGTTTTACTGCTCCAAGTGATCCAAAGTACTTATCATGTGAAGACAAATTTGATTTTATTCTGGTGAGTTCTCTTTTTACTCATCTTAATGAAGATTTATTTGCTCGCTGGCTAGTAGCCTTGGGAAATCTTCTGAATGAAAATGGAATTCTTGCTGTTTCTATTCATAAAATTCCGAGAAATGAGATCATATTTCAATATTCAGAAAATAGTGAGGATGATTTATTCCCAGAAACAACAGAAAATCTAAGTGGCAAAAAGATCTATGGTCTAACTCATTTGAGTATAAGTAAGTTTAATGAGATATTAAATGTAAACCTACCTTTCAAATATGAAATAGTTTGTGAGCATGATTGGGCTGGTTCGCAGGTTTTATTATGTATAAAAAAATGTTTATCCTCTGGAAGCTAAACTTCTTAACAAAGACATGTTAAAGTTATCAATTGTTACTCCTTCCTTTAATCAAGGTCATTTTTTGGAAGAAACCATAACAAGTGTTCTCGATCAAAAATATCCTAACCTTGAATATATTATAATTGATGGTGGCAGCACAGACAACTCTGTTGAGATCATTAAAAAATACGAACAGCATCTCACCTATTGGGTAAGTGAAGAAGATAATGGTCAGGCGAATGCCATCAATAAGGGGTTGCAACATTGTACCGGAGAAATTTTTAACTGGCTCAACAGTGATGATTACCTGGAACCCGGCGCACTGCATAAAATTGCCGAGGCTTTTACAGACGAAAAAGTAAATATGGTTGCCGGTAAAGTCCGGAATTTTTCATCAACATCGGAAGAATTAATACAAAATCAAAAACTTTCTGCTAAAGGATTGATGTGCTGGGAGCAGGATGTGAAATTTGTACAACCCGGTGTGTGGATGCGTCGTGCATTCATTGAGCTATGCGGTGGTATTGATGAACAACTTCATTATGCATTTGACTGGGATCTGTACATCCGTTATCTCTATCATTTTCCAGAAGTAAAAGAAATCAATGAACTGCTTGTTCATTTCCGGTTGCATGAATCATCTAAAACACAGTCATTGAGTGAACGATTCAGCATAGAAGAACAGCGGATCATTGAAAAAATAAGCAAGTTACCCGGTTATGAAAGATTGTATAATACCTGCCTTTATAAAATTCAAAAAACAAAGTGGACTGAGTTTCTCTCACAACAGTCGAAAAGCAAGCATTCCTTTTTAAGAAAGAGTTCTGCTGTTTTGAATAATTTGTTTTCTTATAGCCATGTAAGTTTTTCAAGGCAAACCCTTGGCGCATTCCGTGCTTTTTGGCAGCAACGTGAAATATGAACACTTCCCTCAAAAAAATTGTGTGGTTGCTCCACGAGCCACTGATAAGCGGGGCAAATATTGCCGCCCTTGAGTATGCACAACAATTGCGGAATGCATATGCAATACATTTTATTTTGCCTCATACCGGCATACTTGAAAGTGTTCTAAAGGAAAAAAAATTTGACTTTACAATAATACCCCAATACAATTGGGCAGGAACTGCAAGAAAAGGGCTGAACAGAGTAAGATACTGGCTGCGAACTAAAATGGCTGTAGCTCAAACAAAAAAATTGATCAAGGATGTAAAAGCAAACATTGTATTTACTAATACCATTGTGCCATTTACAGCATCAGTAGCAGCATCTACTATCGGTTTGCCACATGTGTGGTGGGTACATGAATTTGGTGAAGAAGATTTTGGATTTAGTATCGGCAATGGCAACAACCAGATGGCATACAGGCAAATGCAAAAAAGCAAGCTGGTCATCTGCAATTCAAAAGCTGTGTGTAAAAAATATCAATCGGTACTTCACCGGGCAGATGTTCGCACCCTTTATCAACCAGTAAGCAGCAAACAAGTTCCTGGCTCGGTACAAAGGAATGATACTTTTTTAATGTTTGGACAAATCACTCCATCTAAGGGGCATTTAGAGGTTTTACAGGCTTTAGCTTTCAACAAGGAACAGGGCAAGCATGTAGCAAAGCTCAACATTAAAGGACCCTGTGAAAACAAATATTACTTTCATCAACTTTTATCGTTTGTAAAAAAACATCAGTTAGAAAATTATGTTTCGGTTGAAGAAGGTTTTTTCAATAACGACGAAACCATCGCTGCCTGTAAAGCTTTAATAGTAGCTTCCTCAGCCGAGGCATTTGGGCGGGTAATTATGGAAGCAGTAAAAGCTAATGTAAAAGTGATTGTTAAAAACAGCGGCGGTGCACCTGAACTTATAAATGACTCCAACGGAATTTTATATCATTCCTTTAACGAACTTACGGATATACTTGCGGGTGATATCGCATTGCCCACTGTTCAATCAACTTCTGTTTATGATGAAAGAAGTGAAATCAATAAACTAAAAAACTGGCTTTTGCAAATACAATGAGCGCTCAACCTTTATTTACAGTAGTCACGGTTACTTACAATTCATCCCATTGGGTTAAAGATGCTGTCGAGAGTATTCTTGCTTCCTCTTTCAACGATTTTGAATATATCATTTGCGACGATTGTTCAACCGATAACACATGGGAGTTGATTAATCAATATAAAGATCCACGTATACGGTTACATCGCCATGAAAAAAATTTAGGAGAGTATGCCAATCGTAATCATGCATTGCAGATGGCAGAGGGTAAGTATATCCTTTATGTTGATGGTGATGATATGCTTTATCAGCAAACGCTTCGTAACCTCAGTGAGTATGTGGCTGCATGGCCTCAGGCTGTAAGCATATGGGGAGTATGGAGCCATCAAATGCAGTTTTGTTTTTTTCCGGTTTTACTTCAACCTCTTGAAACCATGCGCTGGATCTATGCAGCCAATCTTCCGATTTCCATTATGGGTTTTGGTGAAACCCTTTTTAAAACGAAAGCTTTAAAGGCAGCGGGTGGTTTTTCAAATGAATTCATTAGTGGAGATACTTATATCAAAAAGCGGATAGCCCTGGATGGCTCTATTTTGTTAGTTCCGATTGGTTTTATGTTTTGGCGTAAAACAGAGGGCCAGGCTACCAACAAGTTAAATAAAGCGTTTTTAGGGTATGCCAATAATGTAATGATTGATCGAGCAGTTTTAGCTCATCCTTATTTTAATCATCATGATCAGGACTTACAATTGTTTAAGCATAATTGTAAAGTGAGAGATATTAAATTATTACTTCGCAATAGTTTACTTAAGGGAAAACCTTTAGTATGGTTGCAACTTATGAAACGTTTTGGATTCAAAGTGACTGATTTAAAATATGCCTTTGAAAAAGCTGATTTTACTTATCTGCAACAACTTGAACAGCGTTTTTACAAGGGCGATACTTTTGAAACTTTAACTCATGGATAATAACCGCCTTTCTACCAAAGAATTCTGGATAGCAGACAGAGGTGCTGATTTTACTTTTCGTAGAACAGAAAATAAGCACCCCTATGATTATTTAATTAAAAAATATATTCCACCGGTTAAAGAAGGATCTGCACTTGAAATTGGCAGTTACCCCGGCAACCATCTTACTACCTTTGGTTTATTAGGTTATACATTGAATGGTGTAGATTTCAATCCCGATAATACAAAGGGATTACCTACATGGCTGCAAAGCGAGGGGTTTAAAATAGGACAGTTTACCAATGATGATTTTTTTGAATATCAACCTGATGAATTATTTGATGTGGTATCCTCGTTTGGATTCGTTGAGCACTTTGAAAATTTTGAAGAAGTTATTCTCCGTCATTGGGAGTTAACAAAGCCGGGCGGTTATTTAGTTATAACTGCTCCTAATTTTTACGGATGGCTTCAATATTGGCTCCATAAAACATTTGATAAAGAAAACCTCGCAATTCATAATGTTTACAGTATGCGTCCTGAAGTTTGGAGCAGTCTGTTAAAAAAACACGGATGTGAAATATTATATTCAGGTTACTTCGGTGGATTTGCCTTTTGGAAGGGAAAGCCCAAACTTAATCTAATCAAAAGAGCGATGATATGGGTAATAGAACGGGTAATTATTCGAGTAAGTCCTTTAATCCGATTTGAGTCTAAAGCATTTTCCGCTCATTGCGGTATCGTTGCACATAAAAAAATTAACCAGTAAAAAGTTTATGAGTTCAATTATTATTGTCTTTCGTTATACTCTTGGCACTATCCTAAAATTAGCAGCTAACATATTATGTTATCCATTCTCAAGAATTGCACGGCATCGATTGGCAGCTGCTTATGATGCTATGCAGTTTTCTTTTTATGGTCCTGCCTATGTAGAAATTTCAGATCTATTGACTAATAATGAACTTGAATTGCAATTGGCTCCATTTAAGTCTAATTTACATAATACCACCTCATTTGAACTGGCTTCAATTGCAGCTATGGTAAAAGACAAAAAGTGTAATACCATTTTTGAAATAGGAACGTTTGACGGTCGTACAACTAGAGCGATGGCGCTAAATCTTAAAAATGAAAATGGCAAAATTTATACACTTAATCTGCCGCCACAAACTGAATCTGTTTCATTGCAAACAGGCGAAGTGGATGTTCAGCTTGCTTCTAAAGTGGTGAGCGGCGAACGTTTTATCAATACACCACAGGCCAAACAAATAGAACAGGTTTGGGGCGACTCGGCAGCCTTTGATTTTACTCCATATCAGCATCAAATGGATTTAGTGTTTATTGATGGTGCTCACGGCGAAGATTATGTGGCAAATGATACTGCCAAAGCATTGCAATTAATAAAACCTACTGGCGGCTGGATCATTTGGCATGATGCTCCTTATTTCGGGGTTGTAAAATATTTAGAAAAATGGGTACCAAAACAAAACGGACCTGTTTATTTTATAAAAGGCACTTCACTTGCAGTTGCTTTTATAAAAAATAACAAAGTCGCCACACCTGTGCTATGAAAATTTTTCAGGTACTCAATCATTTTCTTCCGGAGCAAACCGCAGGTACAGAAGTGTACACATGGGCTTTGAGTAAGCGGTTAAAAAAGAATCATACAGAGGTTCATGTTATCATCCCCAATTATGGTGAACCAGTTAATGACTCTTATGAATATGATTCAATAAAGGTGATTCGTTTTGCTGAACCTTCAATAACTGACCGCTCATTAATCATGGGGAAGCGAATCCCGAAAGGTGTTGCAAGTTTTAAACAATTGCTTACTGTTGAACAACCGCAGATTGTACACTTTCATGAACTGGCCGGTAGCAACGGAATTACGTTACACCATATAAAAGCTGCAAAAGCGGCAGGTGCAAAAATTGTAATCACATTTCACCTTGCAGGATCTACCTGCCGAACAGGTAATCTCGTTTTTCAAGAAAAGGAATTGTGTGATGGCCTTATCAGAACCACCCGTTGCAGTTCCTGTTATCTGCATGCGAAAGGTTTTGGAGCAATTGCGCCTATATTGATGCCTGTTTCAGTTACTCTTCAAAAATTGGGAATTGATACTACGAATTGGAACAATAGAGCAGGTACAGCACTAGGCACTGCAATTCTCATTCAAAAACTTAAAGATGATTTTAATACATTAATGAGTTTGTGTGATAAGGTTGTGGTACTTACTGAATGGTACAAAAAAGTATTATTGCTTAATGGAGTTGATGTAAAAAAAATCAGCCTCATCAAACAGGGATTGCCTTTCGAAACTACGATAAGTAAAACAGTGAGTAGCAAAACAGAGGATCAACCTGTTCGTTTGATGTTTCTGGGCCGCATCAGTCCATTTAAGGGGCTGCATCTTTTACTGGAAGCTTTACAAACGCTTTCAGAAAAAAAAATTTCATTGGATATTTATGGACAACCTGCTGATGTAGCGTATGAACAAAAATGCAGGCAACTGGCAGCGGGTAAAACTAATATTAACTGGAATGGGATGTTGCAGCAAAGTGAAGTAATTGCAACTATGCAACAGTATGACGCCCTTTGTCTTTGCTCTACTTTTTCAGAAATGAGTCCATTGGTTATACAGGAAGCGTTTGCAGCAGGCATACCTGTTATTGCAAGTGAAGTGTATGGAAACAAAGAGCAGGTTAAGCACAATGTAAACGGTTTGCTCTTTGTTTTTAATAACAGCGGCTCATTAAAAGAACAATTGCAGCGATGTATTGATGAACCCATGCTTTTAACACAGTTAAGTAAAAACAGCAGCGGGGTAAAAAGTTTTGATGAAGTAGCTGATGAATATTTGAATATGTATAAAGAGTTGCTGGCATCATGAAGATTTTAATTGTAATGGATCCGGGCATTCTGGTTCCTCCAAAAGGATATGGCGGACATGAGAGGCTGGTATATATGTTTGCAAAAGAGTATGCACGCCTTGGGCATGAAGTGCACCTGTTAGTAACAGAAGGATCTGAAGTGGAAGGCTGTACGGTTCATCCGTTTGGTAAAGAAGGGTTCCCTCCTAAAAAATGGGATGCACGTATGGCTATTCCTAAAGCGTGGCAATTTTTATGGAAGTACAGAAACAAGTTTGACCTTATTCACAATTTTGGAAGGCTCGCATATTTGCTGCCTGTTCTTAATCATCCTATAAAAAAAATCATGTCGTATGGAAGAATTATTGATGGGAAAAATATTTCTCTAATAAACAGACTTCCGAATAAAAACCTTGTTTTTACAGCTCCCAGTAACTGGTGTGTAAATACCGGAAATACTGCTGGCGAATGGTATACAGTTTACAATGCTGTTGATTTCAGTAAGTATAAGCCAAAAAATTCATTGGAAGACGATGCTCCGCTTATATTTCTTAGCAGAATTGAAAAATTGAAAGGAGCGCACGAAGCAATACAAATTGCATTACAGACCGGTAACCGTTTAATTCTTGCAGGAAATATCTCTCCATTAGTAGAAGAACAGGAATATTTTAAGTCAGAAATTGAACCTTTTATTGATGGAGAAAAGATTCAATATGTGGGTACACTTGATGATGAGGGCAAGAATCAATATTTAGGTAAAGCTAAAGCCATGCTTTTCCCGGCCAGAACCGGTGAAGCATTTGGTATGGTAATGGCAGAAGCTATGGCATGCGGCACTCCAGTGCTTGCTTATAATTTGGCCGCAATGCCTGAAGTGGTTACTAATGGAATTACAGGATTTATTTGTGAAGATTTAAATGAAATGGCGGAAAAAATTAATGATGCAGTAAAATTAGACCGAACAGAGGTAAGAAGCTTTTCTGAAAGCCGATTTGATGTAAGAGCTGTAGCTTTTCATTATTTAAGTTTATTTAAATGACCCATTTTTTAAATCAATATTTTGAGCAGATTTATGTTATTTCTATAAAGCGGAATGCAGAACGATTAGAATCGTTTGTCAAATTTAATCCTGATTTAATGTTTCAAGTTTTTGAGGGTATTGATGGGAAAGAATTGTTTCCAGAATTAGATCATGTTTCGAAATTCCCCAAAGATTTTTTTATTAAGCATGATTTAAGCTATGATCGATGTAAGCTGTGGAATAAAGGACAATTAGGATGTGCAATGAGTAATCTTTTTCTTCAACGAAAAATAGTTGAAGAAAAAATCGGTAATGCCCTAATTCTTGAAGATGATGCTTTTGTTTTAAATGGGCAGTATGAGTATTTAAAAAGAGCGGTTAAAGAATTACCGTCAAATTGGGATCTATTCTATTTGGGGTTTAATCCACCCTCCCGCTGGTCAGAAAACAGATTTACAAGAGGGCTATTAAAAGTGAAGCATTATCTATTCCCAAAAGTATTTGAGGGGATGTCTTCGGGCAGTTTGAGTAATCGGTATTTTTCTAAAAATTATTCAAAGCATCTGAACATACCAGGTGTTTACGGTGGAACGCATGCATATGCATTGAGTTTTGAAGGTGCCAGAAAAATTGTGAAACTGGATACACCATTGAAATTTGGGTTTGATACAACTTTAATGTATGCTAATTATAATAAATTATTAAACTCCTATTCACTTAAAAAACCTTTAATAATTCCCAATAGTAAGTTTCAAACTAGTTTAATAAATTAAACAATGAAATATATTCATCAAGAGGCAATACATAATACAACGGCAGCAAATGAGATTGTACCTGTATTAATCTCTATTTTTAAACCAGAGTCTGTTGCTGATATAGGATGTGGAACTGGAACTTTTTTGAAAGTTTTTAAATCTTATGGTGTTACTGATGTTGTTGGAATTGATGGCTCATGGGTCAATAGAGACTTATTAAGTCAAAATATTAATGTTTCAGAATTTCACGAATTTAATATTGAAGAAGGGTTTAGACTTTCAAAAAAGTATGATCTATGTATATGCTTTGAAGTGGCTGAACACATATCTACTGAAAAGAGTAAACAACTTGTTCAAGAATTGTGTATGACTTCTGATATTGTGATTTTTTCGGCAGCTATACCATTACAAGGAGGTCAAAATCATATTAATGAACAATGGATCGAGTATTGGCAAAAACTATTTAAAGATATGAATTACATTCTTTATGATGGCTTAAGGCAGTTGTTTTGGAATAATAATTATATTGATGTTTGGTATAAACAGAATATTTTTTGTTTTATTAAAAATGAAACAAAGAATGAGTTAATTAGTTATGAAAATATTTATGTAAATGAAGAAGTTAAAACATTTATACATCCAGATTTATTTCTGATTAAATCAAAGGGGTATAATGAAGCATATGGAGGTGATCTAAAGTCAATAGTTTATCTAAAGCTTTTTATAAAAAGTTTGTTTAAAAAATTTGGAATCAATATCTAAGATTAAAATTGCATTAGTTACATCAGGACAACCTTCTGCCAACCCACGGTTAGTTAAAGAGGCAATAACCTTAGAGGATAGAGGTTTTGATGTTACTGTTATTTACTGCCCTCTTTCTCCATGGGCAGATGCTTATGATCTCGAGTTATTCAAGCACTATTCAACAATAAAATGGCTAAAGGCAGGAGCACATCCAACAAACCAAAAGTTCACCTATTTATATTGCAGACTGCGACAAAAGATTTTTCAAACCATTTATAAGTTAGCCGGTAATCATTGGAATGCAGGTTTAAGGTCTATTACACTGTTCAGCCAGGAGCTGGAATCGGCAGCAAAGAAAATAAAAGCTCATCTCTACATCGGTCATAACCTTGGTGCCTTACCTGCGGTGGTAAAAGCAGCTAAACTTCATGATGCCAAAGCCTGTTTTGATTTTGAAGATTTTCACAGAGGTGAAGATGCTGAGCAATCACTGCACTGGAAAAAAACACAAGAAACAGAAGATAAATATGTACCTTTTCTTTCAAGAGCTACTGCAGCAAGTCCACTGATAGCAGATGCTTATAAAGCTTTGTATCCATCACTGGGGGTTACTATCATTAATAATTGTTTTACTAAAAAATACAGTGTTGGTTTCAATGATCAATTACCTGCAAAACCATTACGTCTGTTTTGGTTTTCCCAGACAGTAGGCAAGTTGCGTGGTATTGAAACTGTTATACAGGCAATGGGAATTTTACCAAAAGGATCAGTATCACTCAGTTTGCTTGGCAATTGCAGCAAAGAGATGAGCGCATATTTCTCAGCGATTATTTCAGCCAATAATGTTGATGGGCAGGTTCAATTTTTAAATGCTGTTGCTGAACAGGAACTGGTATCCATCGCATCCGGTCATCACATTGGTATTGCTTCTGAAATACCGCATATTATTAACAGGGAATATTGTTTAACCAATAAACTCTTTATTTATTTACTGGCGGGGAGTGCGCTGGTTTGTACAAATACAAAGGCACAATCATTGTTTAATAAAACTTATACAGATACAGGGCTTGTTTATGTATATAATAAAGCGGAAAGACTTGCACAAATATTAGAGCGCTATATTAACCAGCCGGAGTTATTATTGAATCACAGAAAAAAAGCTTATGAACTTGGGCAAACGACTTTAAACTGGGAACAGGAGCAAACTTTTTTTCTAAACTACATTAAGCAACTGTTTTCTTCCAATTGAAAAAAATCCTACTCATCTCCCCGCATTATCCGCCAAGTAATCTTGCCGCCGTACACCGCACCAGATTGTTTGCTCAGCATTTACCATCATTTGGGTGGGAACCAATTATACTAACTGTACATGAAGATTATTATGAGGAAGCTTTGGATTGGAATCTTGTAAAACTGCTGCCACAAAATCAACGAATAGAAAAAGTAAACGCCTTACCGGTTACAAAACCAAGATTGGTGGGTGATATTGGATTGCGTGGGTTTTATCAACTGCGTAAAAGAGCCTTACAATTGATTAAAACTGATAAGGTCGATTTTGTGCTGATACTTATTCCTTCATTTTATGTTTCCTTAATCGGCTCTTATCTGTATCGTAAAACAGGTGTACGATATGGCATTGATTATATTGATCCGTGGGTGCATGTATTTCCGGGCTCAGATAAAATTTTTTCAAGACATTGGTGGAGTACAAAACTGGCTCAATGGCTGGAGCCCAAAGCGGTAAAACATGCGTCTTTAATTACAGGTTGCGCAGCAGGTTATTATGAAGGAGTAACAAAACGCAATCCACATCTTTTAAAAAAGGCAGTATTTGGTGCCATGCCTTATGGCGGCGAAGTGAAGGATCATGAACTTGTTCCATCACTACATTTAAAGCCTTATTTGTTTCAAAAAAACAATAAACTTCAATTTGTTTATGCAGGAGCATTACTGCCTAAAGCCTATGCAGTTTTATCAGCCGTATTTGAAGCTGTTGCAGATAACAAGAAGTTGTTTGCTCAAACTGAATTTCATTTTATCGGAACAGGAAAAGCAGCCAATGATGAAAGCAGTTTTACAGTAAAGCCCATTGCTGAAAAATTTGGATTGTGGCAGCAGGTTGTTTTTGAATATCCAAAACGTATTCCCTACCTGGATGTATTAATCCATTTAAATTTAGCAGATGCTGTTTTTATATTGGGGAGCACCGAACCGCATTATACACCATCGAAAACGTACCAGGCTGTATTGAGTAAAAAACCAATCATGGCATTATTGCACAGTGCCAGCAGTGCCGTAAGTGTTCTAAATGAAACAGGTGCCGGGTTGGTATTTTCTTTTGATGGTGCAAAAGGAATACCACAGGTTAAAGATTCTTTTGCTTCCTTCTTTCAATCATTTCAACGTTTTTATCAAAATTTTCAACCCGACGCTGTTAAAATGAATGCCTTTGAAATGTATTCAGCAAAAGCAGTTACACAACAGTTGAGTGTATTGCTTGACAAAGCGGTGGAAGAGAGGAGTTATGAGTTATGAGAGATGAGTTATGAGAGATGAGTTATGAGAGATGAGTGAGGAGTAATTTAGAAAGATATGGCAAAGAGTATTTTAAGAGATAAGAGTTTTGCTTTTGCAAAAGATATTGTTTCAGTCTATCAATTTCTGGTTGCGGAGCGAAAAGAATTTGTGATGAGTAAGCAATTGCTTCGAAGCGGAACGGCTGTTGGGGCTCTTATAAGAGAGGCACAGAATGCAGAAAGTAAAATGGATTTTGTACATAAGTTAGGAATCGCACAAAAGGAGTGTGATGAAACTTTATATTGGCTTTAACTATTGTTTGAGACCGAATTACTTGAAGCTGATACTTTTAAAAAACTATCCTCACAGGCTGATGAACTTTTCCGGATGATCAAAAGTTCTATTCTTACTACGAAATCGAATGTGGGGACGTTGAAACGAGGGTGAAGAGAGAGGAGTGAGGAGAGATGAGTGAAGAGAGATGAGATATGAGAGAGGAGTGAGGAGATTTGAGAGAGGAGGGAAGAGATATGAGTGAAGAGAGAGGAATTAAGATATAAAAGCATGAAAAAGCTGGCTATCATTACAACACATCCTATTCAGTATAATGCGCCACTGTTCCGGTTGCTTAGTGAACGAAAACAGATTTCAGTAAAGGTTTATTATACCTGGGGTCAATCAGCGGGTGCTGTTTTTGATGCCCGTTTTGGCATTGAACGTTCATGGGACATTCCTCTTTTAGAAGGATATGAATATGAATTTGTAAACAACACTTCCAAAAATCCTGATTCCAATCGCTTTTGGGGAATCATTAATCCCGGATTATTGAAGCAATTAAAGAATGAACATTATGATGCTGTAATGATTTACCGCTGGAGTGTGTGGAGTCATTTTTATTTGATGCAAAAGTTGGGACAGCAGGTAAAACTTTTTTTCAGGGGAGATTCAACTTTGCTCAACAAGAAAAAAGGCATTGTTTCCGATCTTAAAAATATATGGTTTCAATTTGTTTACCGAAACGTACAAACTGCATTTGCCGCAGGTACTCATAACAAAGCTTACCTGTTGAAATGTGGTTTAAAAAATGAGCAAATCGTTGATGCACCACACGCTGTGGATAATAAACGATTTACAGAAAATGAAGAAGCAATGGAACTACGGGCACTCAAAGAACGCAGATTGATGGGGATTGAAGATGAGGCGCTGATATTTCATTATGCAGGAAAATTTTATGGGTTAAAACAACTGGATATTTTGATCAAAGCTTTTCAATTAACAAAAGATAAAAATGTTAGATTACTGCTTACCGGCAATGGTGAAGATGAAGTTTATTTAAAATCTCTTGCTGCATCTGACAGCCGTATTCTGTTTCAATCGTTCAAAAATCAAAGTGCTATGCCCTGGGTTTACCGCATGGGTGATGTATTTGTATTACCCAGCAAAAGTGAGACATGGGGTTTGGGCGTTAATGAAGCAATGGCTTGCGGCAGACCGGCTATTGTAAGTAATCAATGTGGTTGTGCTCCCGATTTGATTCTTGAAGGAAAAACAGGGTATGTTTTCAAAACAGGCAACGAATCAGATTTACTTAGATGTTTACATCAGTTCAGCAGCCATGCATCAGTGAAAGAGATGCAGCCATTTATTAAAGAACATATTGCACGTTTCAGTTTAGAAAATGTAGCAGAGGCGATTGAGAGAGAAGTGATGAGAGAAGAGATATGAGAGAAGAGAGAGGAGATATGAGTGAGGAGTTAAAAGAAATGATAATGAAAAAATGAAGAAGCTTGCTATTATAACATCACATCCCATTCAATATAATGCACCTTTGTTCAGGTTAATTGCACAAAGAAAAAAAATTGAACTCAAAGTTTTTTATACATGGGGGCAGGCGGCAGCAGGAAATGTTTATGATCCTGATTTTAAAAAATCGTTTACCTGGGATATACCATTGTTAGAAGGGTATGATTATGAGTTAATTGATAATGTTTCATCAAAACCAGGAGCATTTCATTTCAAAGGCATCATCAATAAAGATCTCATTAATCGTATTGATGCTTATATGCCGGATGCCTTATTGATTTATGGCTGGAGTTTTCAAAGTCATTTAAAGGCAATGCGTTATTATAAATGCAGGATTCCCATTTTTTTCAGAGGGGACTCTACTTTATTGGATGAACAACCCAGATGGAATTTTAAAAAAGTATTGCGGCGTTTTTCTTTAAAGTGGGTTTATAAATACATTGACAAAGCATTATACACAGGGGAAGCTAATAAACAATATTTTTTGAAACACGGAGTAAAACCGGAGCAATTATTGTATGCTCCACATGCGGTGGATAATAATCGTTTTGAAGATAAGGATGAAAGCTATTCTTTAAAGGCAAAGCAATGGCGTACTGATTTAGGAATACCAAGCGATGCTTTTGTTTTTTTATTCGCCGGTAAGCTTGAAGCTAAAAAAAACCCTTTTCTTTTGTTGGATGCGTTTGAACTATTGAATGAGCCAGAAGTGTATCTTCTATTTGTAGGTAATGGAGAACTGGAACAGCAATTGAAAGAAAAGACAAAACATAACAAAAAAGTATTGTTTCTTGATTTTCAAAATCAACAGATCATGCCGGTGGTTTACAGGTTAGGTAATGCATTTGTATTGCCCTCACAAGGGCCAGGTGAAACATGGGGATTAAGTGTAAATGAAGCAATGGCTTGCGGATTGCCGGTACTGGTAAGTACGAGGTGCGGATGTGCATTGGACCTGGTAAAAGACAACGGATTTATTTTTGAAAGCAATATCCCAAATGAATTATTTGGGAAAATGCAGATGCTGGCAAAAGACAGAAAGAATGCTTTGGTAAAAGGTAATCGAAGCAGGCAAATCATTATGCAATTTCATTACAGCAAAGTTGCTGATGTAATCGAAAACTCCATATGAAATCCAACTCAGTTGTATTTGTTTTAATTGCTCTTTTAGTGAGTTTGGTCTTTGTAGCCAGTGGTGATTATATGCTGGAGGAGGTGGTGAGTATTGGATTGTTTGCTTATTATCTGCTTGCGTTTATTGATTCCATCGGAAAGTCCTATAACCCGCTGGATCTACCTATACTATTGGCGTTGTTTCAATGTATGATTATGCCAATGGTAGTGTATAGAGTTTTTAATGAAGAATTTATTGTTGTTGCATTGAAGTATGATATGACGGTGAGTCAAAGCGCATATTACGGCTATGTGTTTCCTGCAATTCTTGTTTTTATTATTGGTGTAAAAGTTCCATTGCTTTTAAGTAAGAACATGCAATTGCAGTTCAGGCAGGCCATGATTCAATCCAAATCCTATCTTGAAGGCAAAGGAAATATCGGGATTCTTTTAATTATCATAGGTGCGTCAATAGGTGTTCTTCAGCCATTTATTCCAGGAGAATTGAATTATGTAGCCTATCTCATCAGTAAGCTTCTTATTGTTGGGGTTTTATATACGTTTCTTTCCAATGCAAAAAACCGGCTCTGGTTTTTGATTGGTGGTATTGCCTTTCTGTTTGTACAGGCTTTGGCAATGGCCATGTTTGGCGATTTGATTTACACATTAATGCTGGGTCTGTTGTTGATTTTACTTGGCCGAAACATCAGCAATAAATTAAAATATTCAGTTACACTGGTTGGGCTTGTTTTTTTGATTTTAATTCAAAGTATTAAAACTGATTACCGAGCAGTAGTATGGAAAGGACAGGATGAAGAAAACCTTGGGAAAGGTGCTTTTTTTTCTTTGTTGGCAGATCGTATAACAAACCCGGGTCAATTTTTGGAGTGGGATAGTTATTTTCCCATTATTGTTAGGGCGAATCAGGGAATGATTGTAGGTAAGGTAATGGGGTATATACCCAATTATGCGCCTTATTCAGAAGGTGAAACTATTTTTACTTCTATTGCCGCATCCTTTGTTCCCAGGTTATTCTGGGAGGATAAACCCATGTCGGGCGGGCATGCTAATATGTTGCGTTTTACAGGGTTAGTAATACAAGGGTATAGTATGAATATTGGCCCTATTGGTGAGGCTTATGGTAATTTTGGGGTTGATGGCGGTATTGTGTTTATGCTTTTTTATGGATTGTTTTTTTCATTGGCTGTGGTAGCTATTCTTCGCTTCATCAAAAAACGGCCCACTTTAATTCTCTGGTTTCCTTTGTTGTTTTTAAACTCTGTACAAATGGAAACAGATATCTTAATGTGTGTGAACTCACTCATGAAAAATGCTATCTTCTGCTGGTTTTGTTTCTGGGCGTTTGACCGATTCCTACGTATCAAATTATAATGCTTCCCAAGCTGCTTTTGTTTTATGATCATTTTTACCCGGCCTTTAAAGCAGGCGGGCCGGTACAATCACTGGCGAACATGGTACGTAACCTGTACCAGGAGTATGAATGCTTTATTGTTTGCAAGCCACATGAAATCAATGAAAGCGTATCACTTGAACATATTCAAACGAATCAATGGAATGATTGGGAGGGGAAGGCAAAAGTATATTACTGGAATTATTCTTTCAACAATCGCAAGGAGCTTTTACAGATAATTGATGCTGTACAACCGGATACTGTATTTGTAAACGGCCTTTACTCTTTTTATTTTAATATGCTTCCTGTTGTGTATGCATTGCAAAGGAAAGGTGTAAAAGTAATATGGTCGGCAAGGGGCATGTTGCATGGGGGTGCTTTGAGGCAGAAGTCTTTGAAGAAAAAGTTGTTTTTTTTGTTCTTAAAATTATCATGCTATCCTTATAAAGTTACCTGGCATGCAACGGATGTGCAGGAATCGGAGTTTATCAAAAAGCAATTTGGAGCCAAAGCAACTGTTTACATCGCTTCCAACTTCCCCAACTTATTGCAGCCATTAACTGTTCAACAAAAAAAGGAAGAAGAACTGGTGCTCGGCACCATCGCTTTGATCAGCCCGATGAAGAATCATGCAATTGTAGCCAATGCACTGGCAGGCTGTACCTCATCCATTACCTGGCTTATTTACGGTCCGGTGAAAGATGCGCATTATTGGAAAGAATGTACTTCTCTGTTTCAACAATTGAACTCCAATATAAAAGTTGAATACAGGGGCGAAGTTCATCCCGTTGATATTATATCGGTATTAAATGAGATGCATGTTATTATAATGCCCAGCCAAAGTGAAAACTTTGGTCATGCCATTGTTGAAGCATTAAGTGCGGCTAAACCTGTTATTACAACAATAACTACACCCTTTCATGATCTGGATCAATACCATGCGGGCTGTTCTGTTCCATTAAATAATCTTGCTGAAAATTTAACTGCAGCAATCAAGAGGTTTGCATCCATGAATCAAAATGAATATGAACAGTATTGCAGCAATGCAAGTGATTATATTCATGAAAAATTAAAACCACAGCTAATAAAGGAACAATACAGGCAACTGTTACAATAACAGGCGCTTGTTTCTATGCACCTATATTTGCGCAAATTTGAAAAAATACAATGACAGTTTTAGGAATTAATGCATATCATGCTGACAGCAGCGCTGCCATTTTTGTAAATGGCAAAATGATTGCAGCTATTGAAGAAGAACGCTTTCGCCGTGTAAAACACTGGGCGGGATTTCCGTCCATGAGTGTAGCGTTTTGTTTGAAAGAAGCAGGAGTTACATTAGAGCAGGTTGATCATATTGCCATTGGCAGAGATCCAATGGCCAAGTTGGGCAAGAAACTTTTATTTCTTTTAAAAAATCCGGGTGGCGGTTTTGCAGCCGTTAAAAACAGGTTGAGCAATGCCCAAAAAGTTTCATCCATTGAAGACGAATTTTTGCAACTTCAACAAGTTGACAAAGCGACTTTAAAAAAGAAGATTCATAATGTTGAGCATCACCGCAGTCATTTAGCTTCTGCATTTTTTGCTTCACCGTATGATGAAGCTGCATTGTTATCCATTGATGGTTCGGGTGATTTCACTACAACGATGATTGGAATTGGCAGGGGCAATCATATTGAAGTAATTGACAGTGTTGACTTTCCGCACTCAGCAGGTATTTTTTATACTGCGTGTACACAGTGGCTGGGTTTTCCGCATTATGGTGATGAGTATAAAGTGATGGGGTTGGCTCCTTATGGCTCTCCTAAATATGTTGATGCGTTAAGGGAGTTGCTTGAGTTTACAGATGATGGTTTATTTCGTTTAAACCTGAACTATTTCCGTAATCCCAAGCAAGGCATCATCAGTTATGGTGATGATCATATACCTGTTGTTGCAACTCTTTATACGGATGTGTTTGAACAAAAGCTTGGAAAGGCAAGACAAAAAGGAGAAGAATTAACACAGTTTCATAAAGACTTTGCTGCCAGTGTGCAGCGTATCACTGAAGAATTGATTTTTCACATTCTCACCCATTTGCAAAAACGCACAGGTTTAAAGAATGTTTGTATTGCAGGCGGCGTAGCACAAAACTCCGTTGCCAATGGTAAAATTACACGCAACACAGCTTTTGAAAATGTTTATATACCCAGTGCCGGGCATGATGCCGGTATTTCAATGGGGGCTGCATTGTATGTTCATCATCAGACTTTAAAACAGCAGCGTCAACCGGCAATTTGGTCGGCTTATACAGGAAGTAAATTTTCAAATGAAGAAATTGAAACTATTCTGCAGGCCAAAAATATCTCCTACAAAAAGCTGAGCGATGATGAGTTGTATAATTATGTAGCAGACCGTTTAATTGATGCAGGTGTTGTGGGTTGGTTTAGGGGCAGGAGCGAGTTTGGTCCACGTGCATTGGGTGGACGTTCCATATTAGCCGATCCGAGAAGAAGTGATGCAAAAGATTTGCTGAATGCAAAAATTAAACGGAGAGAAAGTTTCAGACCCTTTGCTCCTTCCATTCTTAAAGAATACGTTGATGAATATTTTGAGTTGAATGATGTAGTTCCTTTCATGGAAAAAGTATTTCCCGTTAAAAAGGAAAAGCAATCGTTGGTACCGGCAGTTACACATGTAGATGGTACAGGTAGATTGCAATCAGTTGATGCCGAAGTATCACCGGGGTATTATGCTTTAATTGAAGCGTTTCGTCAAAAAACAGGCGTGCCAATTTTATTAAATACATCATTTAATGAAAATGAACCTATTGTAAACACGCCACAAGAGGCTTTAGATTGTTTTCTCCGCACCAGTATGGATATGCTGGTGATGGAAAATATTATTGTTGAGCGATGAGTTCGTCTTTGAAAATTTCCATCATCACTGTTGTGTATAACCGTGTATCCACTATTGAACGGGCTGTACAATCAGTGATCAATCAAACCTATTCTAACATTGAATACATTGTTATTGATGGTTTGTCAACAGATGGAACAGTAGCTGTAATTGAACAATACCAATCAAAGATTGCCACTTTTGTTTCAGAAAAAGACAAGGGCATGTATGATGCGCTTAATAAAGGAATTCAACTGGCAACAGGGGATGTGATTGGTATTTTACATGCTGATGATGTGTTTGCTGATGAAACAATTATACAACAGGTTGCAGATGCCATGCAGGCACAGCCGCATAGTGATTGTGTGTATGGTGATGTTGGTTTTGTAAAAGAAGAACAACCGGATAAAATTGTACGTTATTATTCATCGGCTATTTTTCATCCCAAGTTATTTAAGTATGGATTTATACCTGCGCATCCTACTTTCTTCTGTTATAAAAAGTTTTTTGATCTTTATGGTTATTACCGAACTGATTTAGAAATTGCAGCCGATTTTGATTTGCTGTTTCGTTATCTGAAAAAACATACGCTGCAGTCCATTTATTTACCGATAATGATGGTGCGAATGAACACGGGCGGGAAAAGTACAAACGGCATACGCAGCACCATCAAAATAAACCAGGAATTAAAAAAAGTATTGAAAGAGTACCGGCAGCCTGCTGCATATTGGCGGTTATATCTACGTTATTTAATTAAAGTAAAAGAATTCTGGAGTCATAAAAATAATATATGAAAAAAGCATTGATTACCGGTGTTACCGGACAGGACGGAGCGTATTTATCAGAGTTCCTGCTCAAAAAAGGATATGAAGTACATGGTATTAAACGCAGAAGTTCGTTGTTCAATACAGAGCGTATTGATCATTTGTATGAAGATCCGCATGTAAACAACCGTCATTTCATTTTGCATTATGGTGATTTAACTGACAGCACGAATCTTATTCGCATTATACAGGAAGTGCAACCTGATGAAATTTATAATCTGGGTGCTATGAGTCATGTAAAAGTGAGTTTTGATACACCGGAGTATACAGCAAATGCTGATGGTATTGGTACACTTCGCATATTGGAAGCGGTACGTTTGCTGGGTCTTGCACAAAAAACAAAAATTTACCAGGCATCTACTTCTGAACTGTATGGATTGGTACAGGAAGTGCCACAAAAAGAAACCACTCCTTTTTACCCACGTTCACCATATGGTGTTGCCAAGCTTTATGCTTACTGGATTACAGTAAACTATCGTGAAGCATACAATATGTTTGCCTGCAACGGCATTTTATTCAATCATGAATCCCCATTAAGAGGCGAAACATTTGTAACCAGAAAAATTACAAGGGCCGTTGCAAAAATTGCAATGGGTTTGCAGGATAAAGTATACTTGGGTAATCTTGATGCGAAACGTGATTGGGGTCATGCAAAAGATTATATTGAAGCTATGTGGCTGATGCTGCAGCAGGATACTCCTGAAGATTTTGTAATTGCAACAGGTATTACAACACCGGTTCGTGAATTTGTACGTATGGCTTTTGCAGAAGTGGGAATAGAAATTGACTTTAAGGGCGAAGCAGAAAATGAAAGAGGTTATGTGGTGCGTTGTAAAAATCCTGCTTATCAAATTGCAGCCGGTACAGAAGTGGTTGCTGTAGATCCTGCCTATTATCGTCCTACTGAAGTTGAATTGTTGATTGGTGATCCATCAAAAGCCAATAAAAAACTCGGTTGGAAACCTAAATATGATTTACCTGCATTGGTAAAAGAAATGGTTGCTTCAGATCTGGAGTTGTTTAAGCTTGAAAAACATATACGTGAAGGTGGTTTCAAAGGAAAAAATCAATACGAGTAATGGAAAAGCAATCAAAAATATATGTAGCCGGGCACAGAGGAATGGTGGGTTCGGCAATCGTACGAAAGCTGCATGATGAAGGATTTGAAAATCTTGTACTACGCACCTCTTCAGAGCTTGATTTGAGGAATCAGCATGAAGTTGAAAAGTTTTTCAAAGAACAAAAGCCTGATTATGTTTTTCTTGCTGCAGCAAAAGTAGGAGGCATTGTTGCCAACAATACTTACCGTGCAGAATTTCTGTATGATAACCTGATGATTGAAGCAAATATCATCCACAGTGCATACCTGCACAGTGTAACCAAATTGTTGTTCTTAGGGTCGTCCTGTATCTATCCCAAGTTTGCACAGCAACCCATTAAAGAAGAATATTTGCTTACTGGTATTCTTGAACCTACCAATGAACCATATGCTATTGCAAAAATTGCAGGTTTAAAAATGTGTGATGCTTACCGAAGCCAGTATGGATGCAATTTCATTTCAGCAATGCCCACCAACCTTTATGGGCCAAATGATAATTATGATCTAAATAATTCGCATGTATTACCTGCATTGCTGCGAAAAATGATTGTTGCAAAACGAAATGGTGATGCAATTGTTGAAATATGGGGAACCGGTAAACCCATGCGTGAATTTTTACATGTAGATGATCTTGCCGAAGCATGTGTGTTTTTAATGCATCATTACAACGATGAAGGTTTGGTGAATGTTGGTTTTGGAGCTGATGTTACTATTTATGA
>JBKCJY010000068.1:0-12225 GCA_046301455.1 Chitinophagaceae bacterium
TACTGTCCCACCATTTACCGGCTCACCTTTGCCAGCGGGAATTACCACTTACAGATTTGATTCACTGGGTGTAATAGATGATGGGGAGTATGGAATACGCCGCAGCTCAGCTAATGTATCAACTGGCGGCTCTATTTTCCCGAACTGGCATGTGGGTTTTGATCATTCAGGTGGGCACATGATGATTATCAATGCTGATTTAACTGCAGGTAAATTTTATGAAACAAGAGTGAATAATCTTTGCTCAGGTTCCAGACTTTATTTTTCTGCATGGCTTGCCAACTTACTTAGAGCCGGTTCGTCTGACCCATTGGATCCGATTGTACGTTTTGAAATTGCAAGCGCCGTGTCAGGAACTATTTTAGCTACTTATACTACACCTACTATTCCACGCTTTTCATCTTTTACATGGACGAGATATGGATTTGAGTTTATATTACCTACGGGGGAAAACAATGTTATTCTTCGCATTTTTAACAACCAACCCGGCGGGCAGGGCAATGATTTATGTTTGGATGATATTGAATTTACTTTATGTGGCCCTGCTATGAATCCTGTGGTTACAGGTACATATCAAAATTCTGACGAAGTATGTAGAGGAGCTACTGTGAGCTTTGCAGGAAACGTAGCCACAGGCTTTTATCAAAACCCTGCTTATCAATGGCAGTACAGCAGTGATGGTTTTACATGGAGCAATATTGCCGGAGCACAATCAACATCACTTGTGCTCAACAATGTGCAGGTTTCCAATTCAGGATTGTATCGTTTATTAGCGGCTGAAGCAGTAAATATTAATTCGGTCAATTGCAGAGCGGTATCTCCTGTAAAAGAATTAAAGGTGTTGAACCCTGTTACACTTTCTGTTATTGGCTCAGCAAATCTTTGTGAAAGAGATACGTTGCGGTTAAGCAGCAGCACTTCAGCATTAAGTTATGAATGGAGATTCAATGGCTCACCTGTTGCAACAGACAGTTTTTTCGTTATTAATTCTGCATCAACTGCTCAACAGGGGAATTATATTTTGAATGTAATAACCAAAGGTGGTTGTACTGCAACTGCTAATACACAAGTTGCAGTTCGTGTAAATACACTCACAAAACAAATACCGCAAAATGAATTATTGTGTGATGGTAATGATTTGCCAATAGATGCTGCTGCTGCACCTGCTACTCTATTTATGTGGAATGACGGTATTCTTTCTCCGCAACGAACACTCCGCAATGCAGGCACTTATATTTTAATGAGCAGTGATGGTGTGTGTAAACGATTCGATACACTTATCATCACAACAAAAAACACACCTGTGTTGCCTGTTTTCAATGATACTGCAATTTGCTTCAGTGATTCTGTATTACTGAATGCAACAAGCACAGGCGCTGATTTTTATTTATGGAGTAATGGTAAAATATCACCTGTTATTTATGCAAATACTGAAGGGTTATATGTTGTGGAAGCGTCTAATGCATGCGGAACTGATACTGAAGGTTTTTTTGTAAAAGTGAATGAATGCAGCGATGAAGTATTTGTGCCCAATGCGTTTTCTCCTGACGGTAATGGACTGAATGATGTATTAAGAGCAAAAGCTTATTTCAGGATTGATTCTTTTGAACTTCGTATTTATAATAGCTGGGGACAGGAAGTGTTTCTCACTAAAAATATTTTTACGGGTTGGGATGGAACTTTTAAAGGAATTATTTCTGATCCGGGGCAATATGTTTGGAAGATGTTTTACAAACGAAATAATAAATTCATTAACAGGAAGGGCACAGTGTTGCTAATTCGCTGATGCATTTGAAACAGGAGTCTTATTTTTGAATCAAATTACCTGCATGTCAATTGAAGTAAAAGAGCTTGTTAAAGAATACGGTACACAAAAAGCAGTGAATGGTATTTCCTTTACAATCAACAAAGGAGAGATTGTAGGCTTTCTTGGACCTAATGGTGCAGGTAAAAGCACAACCATGAAAATAATAACGGGTTATCTGGATGCCAATGGCGGCAGTGCATTTGTATGCAACATGGATGTAAAATCAAACCCCCTGGCGGCTAAACAAAAGATTGGCTATTTACCTGAGAGTAATGCTTTGTATTATGAAATGTATGTGCGGGAATATTTAAGTTTTGTGGCAGATGTACATGAAGTGAAAAACAAAAGCGAAAAAATTGAAGCAGTAATTGCAAAAGTGGGATTAACTCCCGAAGCACATAAAAAAATTGCACAACTCTCCAAAGGTTATAAACAACGTGTTGGTTTAGCTGCTGCATTAATTCATGACCCTGAAGTATTAATACTGGATGAACCAACAAGCGGATTGGACCCCAATCAAATTGTGGAAATACGCAATGTAATTAAAGAACTGGGCAAAGAAAAAACAGTATTGTTCTCTTCACACATCATGCAGGAAGTACAGGCTATTTGCGACCGTGTGATTATTATTAACAAAGGAAGTATCGTGGCTGATGATGTATTAAGTAAACTTCAATCAGCAACACAAAATGCAATTGTAGATGTAACCTTTAAAGAAGCACTGGAAGCAGAATGGCTGCAACGTTTACCTGCCGCTCTTACTGTAAACAAACAGGATGCTTATAGCTGGCACATTGAAAGCAACAATGAAGAAGCATTACGTAAACAAATTCTTTCCATGGCTGTAGAAAACAACCTCAACATAGTTTCATTACAAAGCGGAAATCAAAGTTTAGAAGAAGTATTCAGGAGCTTAACTTCTTAACTATTTTTCTGAGTATCCAGCCAATCAACAACACAAACACCACCGCTATCACCACAGGTGCCAAAAAACTCAGTACTGTACCACTAATCGCCAAAGCATTTTCACCAGTTGCTACAAGACTGTTACCGGTACCCGCTGTAGTTTTGGTAGATGCCAAACGCAATAACCCAGTTCAGGTTTGCACTGTTGCAGCTGCTCCGCCACCCGCAACAATCGCCAACAGCCATTTGAGCAAAGGATTAAAATCTGCAATCGGTAAAAATGAAGCAGCCAATACCGTTCCTGCAACTGCAGCTAATGGAGTGGCAATCGTATCCAGCAAATTATCAACAAATGGAATATAATAGGCAGCAATCTCAAGTACTGCAGCAGTACTAAAGCAAATGAGTGCGGGCTGGCTTCCAATCCAGTTCATATCAGCCGGTAAAGCAAACCAATTTTGATAAGTAGCAAAACTTGCGCCCAGTAGTGGTATAAAAACACGAAAGCCGCAGCAAGCACTAAGTGCAATGCCCATTGCTATGGAGGTAATTATTTGCGAATCCATACAAGTGTTTGTTGACATTAAAAATAATCATTTCAACTGTTAACAGTTCTTTGTCGCTGCCCTTGAATGCCTTTTCTTTGCAGCATTGTAAAAACCAACTTTAATTAGACGTAGTTACTGCTGCGTTCAAACAATAGAACCTAGAACTAAAAACTTAAAAACAATTTTATTATGAGCTTCATTGCCGACATTCATGCAAGACAAATTCTCGACAGCCGTGGCAACCCAACTGTAGAAGTAGATGTAATTACTGACAATGGTTTTGTGGGCCGTGCTGCAGTGCCCAGTGGTGCCAGCACAGGTAAGCACGAAGCAGTAGAACTTCGTGATGGAGACAAATCAAAATACCTGGGCCGTGGGGTGTTAAAAGCTGTTCAAAATGTAAATGAAATCATTGCCGACCAATTGATTGGAATTGATGTAACCCGTCAAACATATATTGACAATCTCCTTATTAAAATTGATGGTACTGAAAACAAAGGCAATCTAGGCGCCAATGCCACTCTTGCAGTGAGTATGGCTGTTGCAAAAGCTGCAGCACTTGAAAGTGATTTGCCATTGTACCGATATCTCGGCGGTGTAAACGCAACTGTATTACCCATGCCGCTCATGAACATTATGAACGGTGGTGCTCATGCTGATAATAAAATTGATTTCCAGGAATTCATGATTGTGCCACATGGAGCCACAACGTTTAGTGAAGGCCTGCGCTGGGGTGTGGAAGTATTTCATAACCTCAAATCTGTATTAAAGAAAAAAGGATATAGTACGAATGTGGGTGATGAAGGTGGGTTTGCTCCGGAAATTCAGAGCAATGAAGAAGCCATTGAAACTGTATTAGAAGCAATCAAAGCAGCAGGTTATGAACCGGGCACACAAATTTCAATTGCTATGGATGCAGCAGCCAGCGAAATGTATGATGATGCAACAAACATGTATAAATTTTACAAGAGTAATCCATCAAAAGTTATCAGCAGTGATGAAATGGTAGCTTACTGGACAGAATGGAGAAACAAATATCCCATCGTTTCCATTGAAGACGGTATGGCCGAAGACGATTGGAATGGCTGGAAAAAATTAACAGAATCCATTGGCGACAGATGCCAGTTAGTAGGCGATGATTTATTTGTAACCAATGTAAAACGTTTGAAAGATGGTATTGATAAAGGCATTGGCAACAGCATTCTCATCAAAGTAAATCAGATTGGTACTGTTACTGAAACCATCAACGCTGTACAAATGGCACAGAATGCAGGGTTCACTTCTATTATGAGCCATCGCAGCGGCGAAACAGAAGATACAACCATTGCTGATTTAGCTGTAGCATTGAATTGTGGGCAAATCAAAACAGGTTCTGCAAGCCGTACTGATCGTATGGCCAAGTACAACCAGCTCATCCGCATTGAAGAAATGCTGGGTGAAAATGCAATTTATCCCAACGGAAAGATTAAATTTGGTAAGTAATATAATCAAGTGGCTGATGAAATAAAGCGCATCAGCCACTTACTACTAACCATTATCAACTATGCAATTACTATCCCATATCCCCGCTTTTTTAAAAAATAAGTATTTCCTGACTATTACAGGCCTGCTGGTATGGATGTTTTTCTTTGACCGTAATGATTTTCCTGCTCAAATTGAGCGTTCTCAAAAGTTAAAAGTATTAAAAACCAATACCGCTTATTACGACCAAAAGATTGCTGCCGCCAAAGAAGAGCTGCAAAAACGTAAAACTGACCCCTCTGCCTATGAGCGTATTGCGAGGGAAAAATACTATATGAAGAAGGATAATGAGGACCTTTTCATCTTTGAGCAATAAATTTCAAACGCCATACAATAAGAAATTCCAACAGTCGTTTTATTGTAGACAGCATCCTTGAAAAACCGTTCATTTCTAAACAAAAGGATTGCTTATGGCACAAAAATTTACTCCTGAAGATTTGGTACAATATCTCTACAAAGAAACCACACACGAACAAAATATAGCCATAGAGAATGCTATGGCCGCAGACTGGACGCTTCGTGAAAAATTTGAAGTCATTAAAAAGGCCCACGCCCGTCTTGAAAAATTCAAATTATCCCCTCGTGTTGAAACCGTTTTAAACGTACTCAAATACGGTACTAAAGAATCAGTTTCGCAGAATTAATTAGAAATGCCTCCGGGCATTTTTTTATTTGATGTTACCGGCATTAGTGCAGGTGGCAGCGGTTTTGCAAAGTTTACCCCGCTGTATTTTTTGCGGGACATGCTTCATGGTCCCGTTTCTATTGCAGCAAATACTATCTGCATCTATTCAGCTTCAAATCTTAATTTCGCCATCATCATCTTCTTCAATCAATGACGCTCAAAGAACGTTATCAAACCGTAATTGATTACTTCACCGTTCATGCACCCGATGCAGAAACGGAATTGATTTATGATAATCCCTATCAATTGCTGGTAGCTGTCATACTCTCTGCTCAATGCACAGATAAGCGGGTGAACCTAACTACTCCCGCCATCTTTGAACAATATCCATCACCTAAAGAACTGAGCAAAGCTACGTTTGATGAATTGTTTCCATTAATTAAAAGCATTTCCTATCCCAACAATAAAACCAAATACCTCATCGGCATGGCACAAAAACTCATGAATGAGTTTGACGGTGAAGTGCCTTTGACAGTTGAAGAATTAGTTACACTGCCTGGTGTTGGAAGAAAAACAGCAAACGTAATTACATCTGTGATTGATGCACAACCTAACATGGCTGTGGATACACATGTTTTTCGTGTGAGCAAACGGTTGGGCTTGGTTAAACAATCAGCTACCACACCATTGGCTGTTGAAAAACAGCTCATCAAACATTTTCCATCAGAGCTCATTCATAAAGCGCATCACTGGTTGATTTTGCATGGACGTTACACTTGTATTGCACGCAATCCCAAATGCCGGGAGTGTGGTTTGCAGCAGTTTTGTCCATACTTTCAAAAAACGCCCAGTAAAAAATTATAACATCACCATGAAAAATAAACCACGGCTGCAGGAGCTAGATGCTTTAAGAGGTATTGCTGCATTCATGGTTGCATTTTATCATTTAGCTACTGTAAATAACCGGCAGGATTCAATTATTGAATACGGAGCAACAGGAGTTGAACTTTTTTTCATCATCAGCGGCTTCGTAATATTTATGACTTTAGAGCGGTGTAAATCTTCAAAGGATTTTATTGTGAGTCGCTTTTCAAGATTATATCCTGCATATTGGGCGGCGGTTACAATTACGTTTGTTCTATATTTAATTACAATTAACCTGGGTTTTCATGAAACACCAAATAAAAACCTGTTTCTTACCTATGCTGTAAACCTCACCATGCTGCAGCGTTATTTTAGAATTTCTTCAATAGATGGACAGTACTGGACATTGATTGTAGAATTGGTTTTTTATGTATTTATGTGGCTGTTGTTTGTAACGAAGCAGTTAAAAAACATAAAAATTGCGGGTACGGGTATACTTGTAATGCTTTTAATATGGCGTATTTTTTTTGATGAAATAAATGAAACTGCTTTTCACAAATCACTTTTGTTTTCGGTACCACTACTAAAATACTTCCCGCTTTTTTTTGCCGGCATCCTTTTTTATGATACTTATAAAAAGGGAACTTCATTGATAAATTATAGTTTGATTATAAGCTGCATAGCGTTGATGGTGTTTATGAAAGAGCCGTTTATTAAAAGCCTTTCATTTATTACAGAAATAGAATTTGCTTTGATACTTTTCACGTATTGTGGCTTTTTCTTTCTGTTTATAAAAAACAAACTTCATTGGCTGGTAAACAGGGTTACCCTATTTATGGGAGAAATTTCTTACAGCCTTTACCTCATACATAATTTTACAGGTGCAAGAGTAATTGTTCCGGGTCTGCACACAATTGCAGGGGTACCTTTTTGGATTTCAGTTATTGTGGCTCTTGCAGTTGTTATAGGAATGGCTTATGCCATTAACATACTCATAGAAAAACCTGCCATGTATTTTATTAGACGTAAATGGATATAACCATCTAATTCAGTAGCTTCATTTATGCAATACAACGACGTAATCGGAACGATTGGAGTGGGGCTTATTTTACTGGCTTACTTTCTCAATATCTTTTCATTCATTCCCAAAGAAGGCAAGCTTTTTTTTGGACTTAACATTGTTGGTGCAGCATTGGCCTGCTATGCATCAATACTTATTAATTATGTACCATTCATTATACTGGAAGGGGTGTGGTGTGTTGTTTCAATTGCAGGATTATTCAAATCATTTTTAAAAACTAACTGAGATGTTTACTAAAACAGATATTGAAAAATATTTTAATGCAGAAAAAGCCGAAAGCTTATTGTTCTTAGGAATTGGTATAGCAGGTATTATTGTTGCTCTTGTGTTTCTTTTTGTACTCAAAACGAATTTTTATAAAGGGGCTGCCATACCGCTGGCTTTAGTAGGATTAATGCTTGGTGTGGTTGGCTACACAGTGTATGTTCGCAGCGATAAAGACCGCATCCGTAATGTGTACGCTTATGACATGAACCCATCTGAACTGAAAGAAAAAGAAATTCCACGAATGGAGGCCGTCATGAAAAATTTTGCGATGTACCGTTATACTGAAATTACACTTGCTCTTTTGGGATTGATTTTATTCTTTTACTTCAGACAGAATGATGAGATGCAATTTTGGGCAGGGCTTGGCATAGGGTTACTGGTAATGGCCGTTCTTGCTTTGGGTGCAGATTATTTTGCTGAGAAACGAGGGCATGTGTATATGAGTGGATTGAAAGAATTTACAAAAACAAAATAAAGGAAAGGGATCAATTGCTGCTGATCCCTTTCTCATTGAACTCGTTTTATTTACTCTTTTGTTTCCAATAAAAACTTCCAGATTAATGCACCCGCTACAGCACCAACAATTGGCGCTACCACAAACAACCACACCTGGCTCAATGCTTTACCACCAGCAAGCAATGCAGGCCCAATGCTGCGAGCAGGGTTTACTGATGTGCCTGTAATTGGTATTGCAACTAAATGAATTAATACGAGTGTAATACCAATGGCCAATCCTGCCATCGTTGCATTACCCTGTTTAGATGTTGTTGCAAAAATCACAAGCAAAAACAAACATGTTAATACAGCTTCTGTTACAAATGCAGCCGTTGTGTTATAGTTGCCCAAATAACCTTCGCCCCAGCCGTTGGATCCCAATGCCCAATCGCCGAGTGAAGTATAATCAGATTTGTTGCTCACAATCAAAAATAAAACACCTGCTGCAGCAATAGCGCCAACGGTTTGTGCTATAACATAGCTAACAGTATCTTTTACGCTCAGCTTACCTGCAACAAGCATGGCTATACTTATGGCAGGGTTAATATGACAGTCGGAGATGGGCCCAACTGCGTAAGCCATGGCAACAACAGCTAATCCAAATGCAAATGAAATACCAAGTAGCCCAATGCCTGAAGGACCTGTATCTGCCACTCCTGAAACTACTGCTGCACCGCAGCCAAAAAGAACAAGACAAAATGTTCCGATGAATTCAGCAATTAACTTTTTCATTCTGGTTGGTTTTTTATGAAAAAACAATGTAGAAAAAAAACCGGAAAACAAAAAACAAGTTTTAATAGTGAATTCTTTTTTTAAAAAATTTGTAGTAAATTATTTTCTAAAAGTAATAGTAAAGAATGAATTATAAAACCATCGCTGCTATATGCATATACTATGTAAGGTTTGCGACGCAAGGGACGATGCTATGAAAAAAAAATAGCTGGTATCAAAAAATTTATTTCTAATCTACCGGGCACTTCTCATGATAATTGATAAGTTCAATTTTGGAAGGAGCAAATGCATAACCGCTGAACTTTTGTACAATTTCATCCAGCACTGCATCTATTTCTTCAACCGTCATGAGGGTTACTAATTTGTTGCGGTATTCTTTGATGTTGGGTAAACCTTTGAGATAGTTTGCATAGTGCCTGCGCATTTCAAAGATGCCCACCTTAGGACCTTTCCATGCAAATGATTTATGCAAATGTTTTTTACAAACTTCCACACGTTGCTCAACTGTTGGTGGTGCTAAGTGCTCACCTGTTTGAACAAAGTGTTTTATTTCATTGAATATCCACGGATAACCAATGGCAGCACGGCCAATCATAATGCCATCAACACCAAAACGATTTTTGTACTCTACTGCTTTCTCGGGACTGTCAATATCACCGTTTCCAAAAATGGGAATTTGTATGCGTGGATTATTTTTTACTTTTCCAATCAATGTCCAGTCTGCTTCGCCTTTATACATTTGTGTGCGTGTGCGGCCATGAATACTCAATGCTTTAATGCCCACATCCTGTAAACGCTCGGCAACTTCTTCAATATTCTTTGTATTGTCATCCCAACCCAAACGTGTTTTAACTGTAACGGGTAGTGATGTTGATTTTACCACAGCACTTGTTAAACGAATCATTAAATCAATATCTTTCAATACACCAGCGCCTGCTCCCTTCATGGCTACTTTCTTTACAGGGCAGCCAAAGTTGATATCCACCAAATCTGGATTCACTGTTTCGCAAATGCGTGCACTCATGCCCAGCGCTTCTTCATCGCCACCAAAAATTTGAATACCGAATGGACGTTCTTCTTCATCAAAATCTAATTTCTGACGACTTTTGATGGCATCACGTATCAAACCTTCACTTGAAATAAATTCACTGAACATGAGATCTGCACCATTATCCTTGCACACGGCACGGAATGGAGGGTCGCTCACATCTTCCATGGGAGCAAGGAGGAGCGGAAACTCAGGAAGCGATATGTTACCTATCTTTACCACTTTTGAAAAAAGAACTGCAAATTTAAATTTTTTCAACGAGAGTTATGGAATATAAAAGCGTAAAAGGTTATGGCGGTTTAGGACAGGTTGGATTTTTACTCCTGTTTTTTGGTGTGGGAATGATGATTGCCGCATTTTTTCAGTTTGCTGTGGGTTTTACATTGATGCCCAAAGGAACACTGTTGACTGATGCAGCCGATGCGATGCTCAAAGCCTTGAACAATCCTGCCAATGTAAACACAATCCGTATGATCCAGGTGGTTAGCACATTGCTGATGTTAGGGTTACCAGCATGGGCTTTTATGCGTTTGTGCCACAGTAAACATTGGTTGTGGTTAGGTTTTTCGAAATACTTTAATGTGCGGCAAGTGGTGCTGGGTATTGTACTGATAGTGTGTGCCAATATTATTTCGCAACCTTTAGTGGATGTTACAAAATTTTTACTCAAGGGTTTGCCGGCATGGATTGCAGCGGCTGATAAGATGGAAAAAACATATATGGAGCAAATTATGCTCATGAGCAATTTAACCGGCTGGGGCGAGTATATTATTTCCATTATAATTATAGCATTTTTCCCAGCAGTATTTGAAGAAATGTTTTTTCGTGGTGCAGTACAAAGCACACTGCACAGATGGTTAAGCAGATATCCCTGGATTGCGATATTGATTACGTCCATCTTCTTCAGCCTTATTCATCTTTCAATTTATTTATTTTTAAGCCGCTTGTTGTTGGGAGTAGCACTGGGCTGGATTTTTTACAGAAGCCGTAATGTGTGGATTGGTATTTTCATCCATTTTATAAATAACACATTTGCTTTAACACAGGTTTTCTATTTAAAACAAACGGGCAGTAAAATTGATCCTGCCAAACTGGAAACAGATGCACCATGGTGGGGAGTATTGATTGGAATTGTTGTACTTTTTGTGAGTGCCGTATTGTTTGAACGTTATTCAAAAGCAAATGCCAATGCCATCCGTATTAAAGAAGAAAGTTTGATTGCACAATTAAATCCTTTTGGAAATATAGCTTCTTCATTTCAAAAAAACAATAACAGTTAATGGCCTGGAACTGGAAAACCTTTAATACAAGAGCGCTGAGTGCTGTATTATTTGCAGCCATCATGCTCACGGGTTTACTTCTCAACAAGTGGAGTTTTTTTGTACTCTTCACCATCATTCATTTTGGTTGCTGGGTAGAATATCAAAAGCTGGTGGGCTTGATTGATAAAGATTATCAACACATCAACCCATTTCATAAATATGGAGTAATGCTGGCAGGTTTTTGTTTGATGTTGTTTTTAACGCATGATTGGTTTGTTGTTGGCGAAGTTTCTTTGTATTCCATTGGATGGATGGTTGGATTGAGTTGTTTGTTTTTATTGCCCATTAGTGAAGTGCTGTTTACCAAACATCTGAACCTGAAGTTGATTATGCATTCACTGTTTGGGCTCATTTATATTTCATTGAGCTGGGCATTGATGTTGAATATTAGAAGTGGTGCATTATGGATGCCCAAAGGCGCTGATGAAGGAAATGGCTTCGCACACCTCAGCACATTGCTGGCACACATCAGTGGTTTTGTAATACCACTCATCATTATTGGTTCTATCTGGATTAATGATACGATGGCTTACATAGTTGGCTCTTTGATTGGAAAAACACCGCTGAGTTCTATTTCGCCCAAGAAAACATGGGAAGGAACCATTGGTGGTATTGTATTATCAGTTGCAGTAATGTGGGGCCTTGGTTATCTAAGTCATTCATCCGCTGCATGGATGTGGGCGGTCATTGCACTCATTGCTTCTATAACAGGAACTGTTGGTGATTTGCTGGAAAGTAAACTCAAACGATTGGCAGGTGTAAAAGACAGTGGTAATATTCTTCCCGGGCATGGTGGATTTTTAGACAGGTTTGATTCATTGTTACTCGCCACTCCGTTTGTGTGGTTGCTTTTAAAGATTATAGAATAAGCATCTCTACTCACTGAATCTTCTTACTTTTGCCGCTCAATATTCAAATCAATGACCATTCACAGAGAAGGATATAAAAGCATTTCCATAGCAGCAGTAATTTTCATCATCATTAATTTGCTGGTGTTTAATTTTTTGAG
>JBKCJY010000069.1:0-1122 GCA_046301455.1 Chitinophagaceae bacterium
CCGCAAGGTATTAGCCAGTCGCCGTGCAAAGGGACGTCATAAGCTCAGTGTGAGCGATGAGCGTGGAGCAAAAAAATAAACAAAGAGCTTTATTCAATAATTCAAGTCCCGGTATTAGCCCGGGACTTTTTATTTTTACCATCATTGATTAGTAAAAAACGATATACACTGGGCAAGGAGGAGCGGTTGAAAAGCCGCAAGCAAATTGATTTGCTGTTTAAGCAGGGTGCTTCCTTTAATGCTGGTGTGCTCAAAGTATTTCATCAGCTTCATGAACAGGACCGTGCAGAGCCTTTGCAATTTGGAGTGGGAGCAGGCACCAGGTATTTTAAAAAAGCAGTTCACCGCAACCGCATCAAACGTCTTGTACGTGAAGCATGGCGTTTGCAAAAAGAAGTATTGAAAGATCAATTGCTGCTTAATAGTAAAAAGATTGATGTGTTTTTCATTTTTATTGGAAGAGAATTACCCGATCATGAATTGATTGCTGAAAAAACAAAAATGGCGATAACTAAACTGCTGGATATTTATAAATGAGATGAGCCATAAAAATTTTCAATTGAAAATATTTTAAACGAATTTTTATGGCGAATCCTAGGTGGTAATAGTTTAAAGTAAGAAAGTGCACATGAATTTACTAAAGCAAATATTAATCTTTCCATTTGTGATGCTGATACGTTTTTATCAATATGTTATCAGCCCTGCAATTGGTCCCAAGTGCAGGTACACACCCACGTGCAGTCGTTATGGAATTGAAGCAGTAACAAAACATGGTCCTATAAAAGGATTGTGGCTGACAATAAAACGAGTGAGTAAATGTCATCCATGGGGCGGCAGTGGTTATGATCCGGTACCTTAGAATGTTAGAAGTGCTCAATGCGAAGCAGGAAGTAATATGGCAAAAGAAAAAACAAGATGCAGTTGGTGTTTAAAAGATGATTTGTACAAACAATATCATGATGAAGAATGGGGTGTTCCTTTGCATGATGATAACAAACTGTTTGAAATGCTTTGCTTAGAGGGTGCACAGGCGGGGTTGAGCTGGTACACTGTTTTATCAAAAAGAGAAAATTACCGAAAAGTATTTGATGGTTTTGATGCAAGGAAAATAGCAAAGTATAC
>JBKCJY010000070.1:0-4491 GCA_046301455.1 Chitinophagaceae bacterium
AAAGCAGGTTACAATTTTGGTGATACGACTGAAACATTCACTACCACTTATAAAGTTGAGAAAGCAAAGATGGAGCCCGGTGTGTATCGCAGCATTATGGGCAACCAGGCTGTGAGTTATGGTTTGATTGCTGCTTCGCAAAAAAGTGGTTTGCCTTTGTTCCTTGGTTCCTATCCCATTACACCCGCCAGTGATATTTTGCATGAGCTGGCAAGACACAAATCATTTGGGGTAAGAACGTTCCAGGCCGAAGATGAAATTGCAGCCATTACATCGGCCATTGGTGCGGCATATGGTGGAAGCCTTGGTGTAACAACAAGCAGTGGCCCCGGTATAGCATTAAAAGGTGAAGCAATGGGACTTGCAGTGATGCTGGAAATTCCATTGCTGATCATCAATATTCAAAGAGGTGGGCCATCAACCGGCTTGCCCACTAAAACAGAGCAGAGTGATTTGATGCAGGCATACTATGGACGTAATGGTGAATGCCCGATGCCGATTGTTTCTGCATCAACGCCCGGTGATTGCTTTAGTGCTGTATATGCTGCAGTGCGTATTGCAGTGCAACACATGACACCGGTAATATTTTTAAGTGATGGTTATATAGCTAACGGTGCTGAGCCATGGAAGTTTCCGCAGGGCGCTGACTTGCCTGCAATCCCTGTTAAATTTAAAACGGGGTTGGATGAAGGTGAAGAAAAATTACAACCGTATAAACGTGATGAAAAATTAGTTCGTCCATGGGCTATACCGGGCACACCCGGATTGGAACACCGAATTGGTGGTTTGGAAAAACAGGATGTAACAGGGAATGTAAACTATGAGCCGGATAATCATCAACACATGGTAAAGACTCGTCAGGCCAAGGTGGATAAGATTGCTGATTACATTCCGTTGCAAACTTTAGATAGCGGTCCTGAAAAAGGAAAAGTATTGGTGCTCGGCTGGGGCAGTACATATGGTGCTATTAAAAGTGCCTGTGCTGAGTTGCAGGCACAAGGCAAAAGTGTTGCACATGCACATTTGAGATACATCCGTCCGTTCCCAAAAAACCTCGGTGATATTTTGAAGAATTATGAAACGGTATTGATTCCTGAAATTAATAACGGTCAGCTCATACGCATTATACGTGATGTGTATTTTGTAGATGCGAAAGGTTATAATAAGATTAAGGGTACACCCATTGCAAAGAGTGAGTTGGTGGAAGAGTTGTCCAAATGGTTGTGAGAAGGAATTGAACATTATAGTTAAGCGACAGATTTTCTCTGTCGCTTTTTTTATGTTCCTGCAAACCAACTTCTTCAACAGGCCATAAAAATTCGATAAGGTGCCGGGATAAAATTATTTGAAAAAATCAGAACCTTTAACTGTATACAGCCTGTGCATCTCAGCCATGTGAGGCAGCGTTAAAACAGAGAGTAAAATAAACAAAGAAGGTAAACTGCTGCTTTGCACCCATTCTTCTTTCCCATAAGTAACAATCAAAAATAAGAGTACAACAGAACCAAGTGTAGCAGGCAAAGCATTTAATACAAGATTCACCAATCCGGAATGTTTAAATACAGAAAGTCGGATGTGCTGCAATGCTTGCAAACTGTGCCATCCGGTAAAGTAAATGATAAAACCAAGTATGAGTGATGTGTAAACAGATACAAACAGAAAGCAGAGAAACATAAATGCAGGAAGCCATTTTGTTTGATCGTTTATAACTGTAATAAAAATCATCACTGCACTCAACACAAACCATAATAGGTGTGGTACAGATGATAGCGCTGTAATAATTGAATCAACATATTCCTGTTTACCTGCAACAAGTTGAATCCATTGCAATGTAGTATCCGCATCTTTCAAAAGCAACCACATGAGCAAACAAAAACCATAACCGAAAATAATAATAGGCGATTTTTTTTTATTGGTAAAACAAACCAAATCAGTTTCTCCAAAGTGCCATGCAGTGAGCAACAGAAACAACAGCAATGCCACACCCGGGAACAAAAACCACACAGCAAGATAAAGAAGAGCAGACAGTGTGTATTGAATGAGATACTTGAACAAACGAAACTTTGTTCCTTTAAGAAAGGAAGCAGTTAAATGATCCATGGCACCATGCGGTATGCCGGCAATTAAAATACCTGCAACAGCAATTCCGTATTCAAGACTGCTTCCTGACCAGTATGGTTTTGTAAGTAACAGTACTGCAACAAGTAATAAAAGAATACCGGTATGCAACAGGTTCCTGTTCATTTAAAAAAATTTGATTCGTTTTAAAAAGGGCATCCACGGAAGACCGGCAAAAATCCGTACTTCATCCAGAAGCGAACTGTCTTCATTCAAAAATTTTAAAATACGTTGCAGGGGTTGCTTTTGAAACAATACTTTGAAAATGGAAACTGCACAGGAAGGGTCTTCCTTGATTATTTTCAAAAGCAGATGGTCATAAAATAAAAAACGTTTTGGTCTTGTTCTGCGTTTGAAATCATTGGTGCCGAAGGAGGCGGCAATTTTCTTGCAATCTTCCATCATACGCAAAAAAGCATAACCTGTTGAAGGTTTAATTAAACCACCTGCACCGCCAATATTGATGATGCCGTTTTTTGTTTCAGCATTAATCTTTTGATTGTAAAGCGGAATCTTTCCTTTTTCTTTTCTAGTAATGGTATAAGCAGGAATCTTTTTTACTGTAAGAAAGTTTTTTATTTTCCCCTCATACACTTCTGAAGCATAGAGTTCATCAGAATAAAAGGTGTACTCCACCAATGCTTCATTATTGCTGAAGGGTAATACATATAAAAAACCAAAAGCGCCGCCGTTGTAATCAGTAAAATCCATCAGTGATGCAGCATGTTCGTCAAACCAGGGTGCGTCTGTTTTTATAAACCATCCTTCAAAATGCTGCCACATTTGATTGTTTGTGTTCACAGTAAGTTCAGAAATGCTGTTAAATACCTGTGTAGCGTTGAATGCTTCACTTGCAGTTATAACTGTGTACCCGTTACCATCCTTTTCTACCCGTTCAATTTTTTTATTGAGGATGGTGATGTTGGAATGTTTTGAAAAAAAATGTTGACTGAAGTACTGATTAAAATCAGAGCCATTGATGCAGTAATAAGTAAATGGCTTAATAGTTTGAGTGATATTGATTTGCTGTGCATCAAACTTTAATTGCTTCCATTCTTTACGTGCCAGTTGTTGAAAGGGGTTGGTTTGCTTTTCCCAGAAGCACCATGTTTTTTCATGAGTTGTATTCTCTGCTTCCAGCACAAGAATCTTTAACTGGCTGAATACTTTTTTTTCACTCAGAAAATAAAGTAACATCCTGCAGGCAGCACCACCTCCTGTAAAAACAATATCGTATTGGTTCGGTTGCATATAAAAATGAAGAAAGGGCTTGTATATACAAGCCCTTTATAAAAAATTTCTAAGAATTAAGCATTTGATGCTTTTCTCGAAAGAGAATAAATAACAAGGCCGAAACCGATTTTATTAACAGCATCACCAATGTTATAAACGATATCCATAGCAGCAGTAGCAGCAGCACGGTCCGCAACCAGCTCCATACCAAACAATCCACCTTTTGTACCAAGGATATACCCTAAAGGATAAATTGCCCATCCAACCAATACAAACCATCCAAGTGTTTTAGTTGCTTTGGCTACTTCAGGTCCCGCATCACCGGCCAGTTTTGCTACATCACCAAACCATACTAAATAAGCAATGTAGAAGTAGAATAAACCACTGATAGCACCCCAGATCCAGCTTACGCTTTCGTTAGGATAAATAGCTTCACCAACGTATCCTGTTACCAGCATACCTACAGAAGCTGCAATCAATTTCCATAATAAACTCTGATTGGCACCTGCCTTCTTAGTAATAAGATAAAACTCAACACACATAAGAGGTACAGTTAATAACCAGTCAACATAACGGAAGAAAGTTGGCGACTGACCTGTTTCAAGGTTGTAACTACGCATGTAGTAATAATGTACGGCAGCAATGAAAGTAATGATACCAGATACAAGTACTGATGTGCGCCACTTCTTCTCTGTGTTATTCAATTCAAAAAAGAAAAACACAGAGGCCGCCATCATGGCCATTGTACCAACGAAAAAAGTGAATGCAACGTAGTTGTCATTCGCAATCGGCTGAATCTCCAGAAAGAATGTCTGTAGCATATAATTTGGTTTTGGTTAAGAAAATCCCATGTTTAACATTAGGGAGTATAACTTAAACATAACCAATTTATTTAAAACTTGTTCAATCCAAAGCGAAAAAAAAATAATATATGTATAAATACTTATATTTTTACACGTTTATGGATTTCGCTAAATAAAAATCAGATCATCAATAATACCGCCGCATAATGACAAATAGCTGCACTTAATACAAACAAATGCCAGATCACATGATGATAATATAATTTTTCCCAAAGATAAAACAGCACTCCGGTAGTATAAAGTACGCCGCCAATAACAATCATCGTAAGAACAGAGG
>JBKCJY010000071.1:0-13396 GCA_046301455.1 Chitinophagaceae bacterium
ATTTGAAGTAGAAGTCGTCCGTTTGTAAACTTCTTCAATATTTAAAATGCCGTTCTCGTAAGTCTTGTATTGCCAAAGTTCAATGTTTGCTCCCATTACTTGAACTGCGTGTAGGTCGTATTTTTTATATTCAGGGGCTAAGCAAATTACTCTTATGTCCGACCAATCAACGTCAACATTTTTTCCAAATGCTTTATTTGCTGCAATTTGAAAATCGCCTTTGTGGTCTTTAATCCAATGCAAATAGTAAAGACTTTGGTTTATCAGGTCAGACGAAGCAACTTTCTTGTATTCAATTATTACTGGGTTGTTGTCTTCTGAAAGGGCTAACGTGTCAATTCGTCCCGAGTGAATGTTACCTGTCGATAACTCTGTCGCAATGAAACGGCAGTTAAAAATTGTTTCCAAGTTGTCTTCAACAAGTCTTTGTAAATCCTTTTCGAGTTTAAAATCGCTCAGTCGAACTCGTTTTGCTTTTCCTTTATCTATTTCAAAAATTGCCATTGTTTTCTTTTGTGTCGTGTCGTATTAAAATGAGCCATAACACGTGTATTTATACTATTATATGTAATGCTAATATAAAAAACGATTTTGAAAATGAATGAGTTAGTGTTCAACTTTTTGTATTGTTGTTAGCACAATCCATTTTTTGAAATCCATATATAAACGTTTGCACACGGATTTATTTCTCATCAAAGCCCCTTTTAAAATACAATAATTGGTAATCCACCGCACTGCCCCAGTATTCTCTGCTATGCTTGCCGGGCAGTTCAATATAATTGTGCTCAATTCCCATTTTCAATAGTTTTTGGTGCAGCGCACGGTTTACGTTTAAAAAGAAATCACCTAAGCCGCAATCAATGTTCAATTTCAGTTCGCCATTTTTTAAACCAACCACTACATTGATTACGGTGTTTTGTTCCCAGTTTTGTTTACAGCAAATCGTATCACCCAATTGTTGTTTTAATTCCCAGTTATTGGGAAATGGCCGTATATCAACTCCGCCGCATATAGAACCTGCCATGCCAAATACCTTTTTGTTTCTGATGGCTATATATAAAGCTCCGTGCCCACCCATGCTAAAGCCAATAAGTGCACGATTTTTTTTTGCAGCAATTGTTCTATATTTTTTATCAATAGCGGCAACCAGTTCAATAGCCGTAAAGGTTTCATATTTATATGCTTTATTTACCGGGCTGTTAAAATACCAACTGTTATAACCGCCATCCGGACAAACAAGAATCAACTGCAGTTCATCTGCTTTTTGTTTGAGTTGAGGCGCATCATGCAGCCATTGGGCATAGTTACCGCTATGGCCATGTAATAAATAGGCAACTGAAAAATGTGTTTTTGTTTTTTGGTAAGTATCAGGAGTAATCACCACACATTTAATTTGCTTTTTCATACTTGCGCTGTAGATACTGATAGTATCTACTTTGGAAGCAAATAGATGCAATGAGAGGAAAAGGGAAACAGCAGTAAAGAAATAGTTCATGGTTCTAAAGTTATGATTTTAGGTGTTCAACTACAAAGATCATACAGCGTAAAAAAACACAAAGGGCACAAAGAAAAATCTCTGTGCCCTTTGTAAAAACCTTAGTGTTACGCTAGATTAAAATCTTATTGCTTCTGCTGCGGATTTTTATCCGGTGCTTTTTGTGCACGTTGCATCGAGTTACCGCCACCACTTTGTCCTCTTGCACCGCCACCACCTGCACGGAACAAATCAAACCTGCTGGGCATTTCTTTTACAGGCCACATACCATTCTCTTCATTGATATCAGCCGTCTCACGCATTGGATCCAGACGGATAGAGGCTACTTCTTTATCCTTAATGAAAACTTTTGTTACTTGTTTTTCATTGAGCTTCCAGATGCCTGCAGGAATACGATCTACTTCTTTTGTACCGTCTTTAAATGTAAACTCAACAATGATTGGCATTACCAAACCGCCTTTGTTGTTGAATGTAAGTTCATAGAAATTTTTATTGGCCCACTGAGCTGCATTTTCTTTATCTGTATTATTTGCAATACCTGCTTCACGTTGTTGCTGTGAAAATATTGCATCAGCATTACGGTTGTAATAATAAAAATCACGCAGGCTTGTATCAGCATCAGTAGCAAAAGTGATGGTTTTGTCTTCTTTGTTACGTTGCTTGCCTATTTGCTCAAATGGTTGCTGACGCAGCAATTTGGCATTATCAGCGCTGTTCATCTTAAACCATTTTACAGTGTCGAGCGAAATATCTACCGGATCTGTTCCGTAATACCATCCACGCCAGAACCAATCTAAATCTACGCCGCTTGCATCTTCCATTGTGCGGAACAAATCAGCAGGAGTGGGGTGTTTAAATGCCCAACGGCGTGCATATTCACGGAATGCAAAATCAAACAATTCTCTTCCCATAATCGTTTCACGCAAAATATTTAAACCTGTTGCTGCTTTTGCATAAGCGTTTGATCCCACATTCACAACAGCATCGCCCATAGTCATGATAGGCTCTAATTGATCTTTGGGTAAACGCATATAATCTGTGATCAGATGTGCAGGGCCACGGCGGCTGGGATAGTTGTTGTCAAACTCCTGCTCACATAAAAATTGTGTAAACGTATTCAACCCTTCATCCATCCACCAGTACTGGCGTTCATCACTGTTTACAATCATCGGGAAAAAGTTATGACCCACTTCATGAATCACCACACCAATCATTCCATACTTAGTAGCTTCACTGTAAGTACCATCTTTTTCACAACGGCCGAAGTTGATAGCAAGCATAGGATATTCCATACCCTGGCTTCCTTCAACACTTATAGCAACCGGATAAGGATAAGGTGTTGTATGTTTTGAATATACTTTCAAGGTATGTGCTGTAACCTTGGTTGAATATTTTCTCCATAGGTTGTATGCTTCTTTAGGATAATAACTCATTGCCATTACTTTCTTGCCATTTACATAAGTTGGCATAGCATCCCAGATAAGTTTGCGGCTGGTAACCCAGGCCACATCACGTACATTTTCTGCAGTGTAGTTCCATGTTTTTTTATCGGTGCTTTTATCTTTTTCATTGGCAATGGCTTCATCCAATGTAACCACTTCAATTACATCCGTTGCATTTTGTGCTTTGTTCCAGCGTTGTAATTGTGCCGGTGTAAGTACTTGCGCATAGTTGCTGCATTCGCCTGTTGATGAAACAATAAAATCAGAAGGCACTGTAAGTTTCATATTGTAGTTACCAAAGTTGAGTGCAAACTCTGCACCACCTGTAAACTGCAAATGCTGCCATCCCTGAAAATCGCTGTACACCGCCATGCGTGGGTACCACTGTGTCATACAAAATACTTTGTTCTCGTCATCACCCACAATTTCATAACCACTGCGTCCACGATCAACACCACGGTTGGGTATTTTATAATTCCAGTCAATACTGAAAATAAATTTTTGCCCGGGCTTTAATGCAACCGGCAAATCAATACGCATCATTGTTTTATTGATGGTGTAAGGCAATGCTTTACCTCCGGCATCAACAACCTTTGTGATTTTTATACCAAGGCCTTGCTCTTTTGAATTACGCCATGGTTCAATATTTTTCAATTGATTGCTTGTCATGCTTGCATCCATGCGGCTGCGGTTGGTAAACATAACATCAGCTCCTGCTTCCTGATAGTTACCATCCAACTGCAACCATAAATAGGTGAGTTGATCAGGAGAGTTGTTGGTGTAGGTAATGGTTTCACTGCCGGTTAAATGTAATTTAGTTTCATCCAGCTCTGCACTGATGTTATAATCTGCACGCTGCTGCCAGTATTTGGGGCCAGGTGCACCACTTGCAGTGCGGTACTCATTGGGACTTTGTAATAAATAGCCCAATTGTTCAAAGCGGTTGCCATGATTGCTTCCGGGATTACTCAATGGCGGTTGTGCCATTAGTGCCGAACTGACTAACAGGCAAACAAGTAATAAACGTATATTCATAATTATCAATTTTTAAAAAGGTAATCGTTGCAATATCATAACAAATGCTAAACCAAAAATGCCGCCGCTCATAAACACCGTCCATTCCCTGCGTTGTGTATTTATTATTTGCACAGCAATGAATGAAAGCAATACAACAAGCATTACAATAAAAAGTTGACCGGCCTCCAATCCAATGTTGAATGCCAGCAGTTGGGTGATGATGCTTTCGTCTTTGCCCAGCATACTTTTTAAATAATTGCTGAAACCAAGGCCATGTATCAACCCAAAAATCAATGCTGAACCATAGCGCCAGCGGTTATGTTTTTTATCTGTATTCTTTTGCGCCAGGTTTTCAAGGGCAGTAATACAGATGGTTACAGGTATTAAAAATTCAACCCATGTGCTACTTATGATGATTTTATTAAACACGCTTAGTGCCAGTGTAATACTGTGGCCTATAGTAAAAGCGGTTATGAGTATGAGAATTTGTTTCCAGTCTTTGAGCAGGTAGGGCAGGCACAGCGCCATTACAAAAAGGGTATGGTCGTAGCCTTTCCAGTCAGTAATGTGGTAAATGCCTTCTTTAAAATAAAAGCCAAAATCGCCCATTAATACACGGTTGGTTATTGAAGGTTGAAAAATATGTCAGAAGTTTGTACCCATGAAATTTATAATGGAAAAGGGCGGGAAATTACATGAGCGGCTAAAAAACAGCCAGGCGCTAGCCGGTAGATGTAAGTCATTAGTCATTTTGATGCTTGGAATTTGTTTTTTGGTTCTTGCGTCTTTTGTAACTCACCCTTACTATGTGAGTGTAACAGAGCTGGAATACAGGCCTGCGCAAAAGGAAATTCAAATCGCCTGTAAAATTTTTACAGACGATTTGGAAGATGCATTAAAAGCAGAAACAAAAAAGCAAATTTCCATTTCAGATGATAAAGACAAAGCAGCCAAGCAGCAACTCATTTTCAAATACCTGCAATCGCATTTGAAAATTTTGGTTGATGGAAAAGTGGTGGCTTATGAAATGATTGGTTATGAACTGGAGCAGGAAGCGGCGTGGAATTATTTGGTAATAAAAAATGTAGCTCCTTTTAAGAAAGTAACAGTATCAAATGATGTATTGTACAGTTTAAGAGACGGGCAAATAAATATCCTGCATTTTAAAAATAATGGTGAACGTAAGAGTTATAGGTTAAATGCGCCGGAAACAAATTATACGTTTAACTGGTGATTTTAGAACATGCCAAAATAAATTTTGGCCGTGAGAAAAAGAATGAGAAAAAGGCATACCCAAAGGATTGCATAATACAATCCATTTTTTTGTTGGTAGCGTTTATACACTTTAAAATCATATCCCTTTGGCTCCAATCTTTTTTGTGTAATGGGTTTTAATGTAATCATGTTCGTGAGCAGTTCTGTAATAATTAAGTCTGTGCTTTTGATTTTGTATTTAAAATGATTGTAGCCCACAAGCAATAATGCTTTTAATACATACACAACAGCAAATACAGCAATCAATAAAAAATATAGTTTTTCAAGCATTCCTAAAGCAGTTAAAATTGTAAAGAGTGCAATTTAATCTTTCCTTCTGAATTAATTTCAACTGCAGGTGCGGGAGTTTTTATGAATTGCAGAAAATAAACAGGTACACTTGCCGCATTACTTAAATTCAATCTTAATAAATCAGCATCTGCAGCAAAATAAAATTGTTGTTTTCTTTTGAAAGATGGAATGGGTTTGCCACCAACACTATCAGGATTTGAGCGGGCACCCGTCATACCATCTGCTCCATAACCTACAGCGGCATTTAACCATACAGGGAAATTGCTGTTACTTTTTAAAAACGAGTGAATATTTACAGAGAGCCAGTAGGTTTGACCGTTATAATCTTTCATGAGCCGTGATGCCCAATCTTTTCCCAGCAGTTGCGGATTGTATTTTGCATACGGGCTAAACCTGGCTGATACTCTTAAACTAACCCTTTGCTGGCCCCACCAATGTTGCTGTGCTGCAAATAAAGCGGCGCCGCTTATGTTGGCAATCATATCACCTTTTGAAAAACCCCAGTCTCTTGAAGAGCCGTCCATAATTTCAACAATACTTAAAAATGCCAGTGAAGTAATAGCGCTTGTTGCAATAGCAGTACTTGGTTTAACACCACTCCAACGCATCAGGTCGTGATGCATGGTGGCAATAGAATATGCAGTGGTGGCATGGCCCATCTTGTCAATCTTAAACCACTCTCTTCCATCATTTATAAAATGAAAACGACTGCTGGGAAATTTTTTATACCACAAATAATACAAACCAACAGATGTGGCAACAAATACAATGGATTCACCAATCACTACTTTACGCAGCCGGTCAGGTCTGTACACATCAGAGGGAGGTAAAAATGCTGGTTGTGCTTTTGCTCTTATAAAAAGTATAAGTACAAAGCCTGTGCTGATGATGATTTTTGTAAACTTGTTTTGCAAATACATTGTTGCCTGCAAAATACGGAATTGTGTGCGGCATCACCAGCAAACAGTTTAATAATAAAATTACAGCCATGTTGATACACACAAGGCTTCAGATTAATATATTTGGTTTCTTAAACCAATTGTTATGCAAGCAACGATCAATGCTAATGTGGAGAAATGGCTCTCCGGTAATTTTGAACAAGGAGTAAAAGATGAAATCAAAAAACTCCAATCATCAAATCCTGATGAACTGGCTGATTCTTTTTACCGAAACCTGGAGTTTGGCACCGGTGGTTTGCGTGGCATAATGGGTATTGGTACCAATCGTATGAATAAATATACGGTGGGTATGGCAACACAGGGTTATGCAAATTATCTCAATGCATCTTTCGGACAGGGAAATGTAAAATGTGTGGTGGGGCATGATAGCCGTAACAACAGCCGCACATTTGCCGAGATTGTTGCGAATGTGATGGGAGCCAATGGTATTAAAGTGTATTTGTTTGAAGCATTAAGGCCAACACCGGAGTTAAGTTTTGCTATCCGTCATTTAGGTTGCCAGGGCGGAGTAGTTTGCACAGCATCACATAATCCTAAAGAATACAATGGTTATAAAGCTTATTGGGATGATGGTGGACAATTAGTGCCACCGCATGATAAAAATGTAATTGCTGAAGTGGATAAAATACATTCAGTGGACGATGTAAAATGGAGTGGGGGCGAAAGCAATATTACATTGATAGGGAAAGATATTGATGAAGCCTATATGGATATGGTGCAAAGTTTGAGCGTGTATCCAGAAGTGTGTAAAGCACAACATGATTTGAAAATTGTTTATACATCTATACATGGTACAGGTATCACACTCGTGCCACAAGTTTTGCAGCGTTTTGGTTTTACCAACGTTACAATTGTTGATGAACAAAAAGAACCCAATGGTAATTTTCCAACAGTTGTATATCCCAATCCTGAGGAAGCAGAAGCGATGAGTATTGGTTTGAAAAAAGCCAAAGAAATTGATGCAGATATATTATTGGGTACTGATCCTGATAGTGACCGTGTGGGTATCGGTGTTAAAGATTTGAATGAGAATTGGGTATTGATGAACGGGAATCAAACCGCTGTGCTTGCATTTAATTATATGATTGAAGCAAGAAAGACGAAAGGTATTAATCAGCCCAATGATATGGTGGTGAAGACAATTGTTACTACAGAGATGATTGATACGATTGCCAACCAAATAGGAATTAACTGTTACAATGTACTCACCGGTTTTAAATGGATTGCAGAGTTGATTAAAGAAAAAGAAGGCAAAGAAAATTATATTATTGGTGGAGAAGAAAGTTACGGGTTAATGATTGGCAGTAAGATAAGAGATAAAGATGCCATCAGTGCTGTGGCTTTGCTGTGTGAGATGGCAGCTTATGAAAAGAACAAGGGTAGAAGTCTTTATCAAAAGATGATTGACTTGTATGTACATTATGGATTTTATAAAGAGCACCTCATTTCCATTACTAAAAAAGGAATGAACGGACAGGCAGAGATTGCTGCTATGATGCAGGGCTACAGAGATAACACTCCAACTGTTATTAATAGTTCAGTTGTGGTGCAGTTGCTCGATTATCAATTGCAGAAAGGAAAAAATGTGCAAACAGGAGAGGAGTGGACCATAAATCTTCCCAAATCAAATGTGTTGCAGTTTGTGTTGGCTGATGGAAGTAAAATTTCTGCACGCCCCAGCGGTACAGAGCCGAAGATTAAATTTTACTTCAGTGTAAATGCACCTTTGGATAAAGCAGAAAAATTTGAAACAGTGCATAAACAGTTGAATGTACGTATTCAGGGAATTATTGCGAATATGGGATTGAAGTAAGAATTTTTCAATAGTTTATTTTATGAAAGCTGCATGTTTCAAGTGCAGCTTTCTTATTTTGCATCCGCTTATGAGACGATTTGAAGATACGTATCGCCACAAAGGCTTACGCAAAAAATTAGTGGAAGTTTTACGCAGCAAAGGAATTACTGATGAGCGTGTGCTTGATGCCATCAATAACATTCCACGTCATTATTTTTTAGATACTGCCTTTGACGAAATTGCTTATGAAGACCGTGCCTTTCCCATTGATGAAGGACAAACGATTTCTCAACCATATACAGTAGCCTATCAAACCCAATTGCTGGAAGTAAAGCCGCATGAAAAAGTATTGGAGATTGGTACAGGAAGTGCTTACCAGGCATGTGTGCTGGGGGAAATGAGAGCAAATGTTTATACCATTGAGCGACAGAAAAAATTATTTGATTTCAACAAAGCATCATTTCCATTCTTAAAAAAATATCTCAATATCAAATTCTTTTTTGGTGATGGTTTTGAAGGATTGCCCACTTATGCGCCATTTGATAAAGTTATCATCACAGCAGCAGCTCCGTTTATTCCGCCGAAATTAATTGAGCAATTAAAAACAGGGGGCAAAATGGTCATACCAGTTGATGAAGGAGAATATCAACGCATGAAGCGCTTAACCAAAAATGAAGATGGCACTTTTGATGAAGAAGTGTTTGATGCATTTTCATTTGTGCCCATGCTTGGCGGCAAACAAAACGGAAAATAAAAATCCCACAGCAATTGCTATGGGATTAAATAGGATTTATTAATGACTGTTGGCTAAAGTCTTCTTTACTGCTGACCCATATCATCCATTTCTATACGATTGTTTTTACGTTTGAATAAAGAGGCATCAAACTTACCAAAACGGTAACTGAAGTTCAAGCGTACAAACGTGGGGTCTCTTCTTCTCCAGCTGTTTTGAGTAAGTGTAGGTGATGTTGCAAATACAATGTTTTGACGTGTACTAAATACATCACTCCAGTTCAGCGATATCGAAGCTGTATTTGTTTTCTTGATTTTAAATTCTTTTCTAATACCTAAATCAAAATAATAGTTGGCATCTATGTAACCTTGCGTTGTAGCAATTTGGCCACCACCAAAACCGCCGCCGCCGCCAAATCCTCCACGGCCACCACCACCGCCACGACCACTTGATACAGGAAGAATAGAACGGCTGTTATAATCACCACTTAATTGTGCTGTCCAACCCTTAGCAATGCGGAAAGTGTTGTTGAATTTGATGAAAAAACTATTACGTTCATTTTCAAGACCGGGTATTGAGTCAACACCATTGATCTTTGAATAATAAAAGTTAGCGTTATAATTTATTTCCCACCATTTAGTGATGGTGTTACGAAATACAAGTTCTAAACCTGCTGCGTACGCAGTAGTTGAATTTACGAAAGTTGAAATCTGACGTACACTGTCACTTGCTCCCAGTTTTTCCGGTCTGATATAACGGGATATTAAATTCTCAGTTTGTTTTCCAAATACGGTAACAAGAAACAGGTTATTTTTTTCGCCATATGTTTTTTGATAGCTTAACTCCAATGAGTTGGTAAACTCAGGAACGAGATTGGGGTTTCCTGTTTGTAAGTTAAACGGATCACTGAAATCTGTATTGGGTAACAATTGAAAAAAGCTGGGGCGGTTTACCCTTCTTGTATAGTTTAATTGCAGATCCTGCTTTCCTTTAAATGTTTTTGAAATAAAAGCACTGGGAAATAAAGCAAGCGGGAATTCTTTTTTAAAACGACCGGGTTTGCCAATCTGCTCACCATCATAGCTGGAACTTTCAACCCTCAAACCAAGCTGGTAATTAAAGTTGGCTTTCTTTATTTTTTGTGAATAGTTTACATAAGCAGCATGTACATAATCAACATATTGAAATTGATTACTCAATCTTGGAAGAAATACTCCATTAAATGAATTGAACTGGAAACTTTCAAACCAACGTACTTGTGAACGTGCTCCTGTTTCCCATTTTATATTCTCAGTAATTGGGTTTGCAAAATCAATCTGGCCAACAAGTAACTCATTGTTTCCGCCACCATCAACACCCTGTGATCCTTTTCTGTTAAGCGGTGCCCATGATGCATCGTACTGAGTAAAGTTAATATCCTGATCATTTTCACTTCGGCCCTTGTTAAAATTAATATCTGCCGTTAATTCTTTGCCAGGCTTTGGAAAATTATGTTTGTAACCAATTTGTCCACCAAGGCTTCTGAATTGATTGATGCCATTGGCAGTTCTGTATTCATTTGTAATTACAGATAATGTATCGTAACGGATATTATTCTGATCAAAGAAATCAAAATTGCCTCCTCCAAAGTTGGATGCTATACTAAGAGTGTTTCTGTTGTTGATAAAAAAATCAAATCCTGCCCGGCCAAAAGCGAAGGTTCCATCACTGGTATTTCTGTTTCTGGTAAAAGCTTTATTTGCAGGAGTTGTATTGAACGCTGTTTCTTGTCTGTCAGTTTCTCCAAATGAAATAGATCGTCTTTGATTCACGCCAAGGTTGGCAAAGAAGTTTACTTTGCCTTGTCTCACATTAAAATCAAAACCACCGTTTAACCTTCCACGCATATCCACACCTGCACGTAAACCACCACTATAACCTACACGTTTATTTTTCTTAAGCACAACATTGATGATTGCACTTTGCCCGCCGCTTGCATCAAACTTAGCAGATGGATTGGTGATGAGTTCAATACTTTGAATAGCATCAGCAGGTATTTGATCGAGAGTTAAAACTGTAGGTCTTCCATCGACAAACAATTGTGGCGCATTATTACGAAGTGTTACATTTCCATCCACATCCACACTCACAGTAGGTACATTGCGCATTACATCTACACCGGTACCACCTTGTGATACTATGTTTTTATCTACGTTAAAAATTTTTCGATCAATGCCTAATTGTAAAGTTGGTTTTTCGCCGGTTACTACAACTTCGCCCAGCACTTTTACATCTGCTTCAAGTTTTATGTTACCGAGATCTTTATCGATACTGTTGAGCATCTGGCTCATATCGCCACCGCTCATGTTGATTGTAAAGCCTGTTTTTTGTTCGATGGTTTTATAGCCAATTGCAGTTATTTTTAATTTGTACTGAACCATGATGTTTAAACCTTCAAGGCTAAACTCTCCGTTTGCTTTTGTAAGCTGCCCGTTTACAATTACATCTTTTCTTGTTTTGGAAACACTGTCAAATTTATTTTGGATCAATGTTACAGTTGCTGCATCAATTGGCTTGCCTGTGCTGTTGTCAATAATTTTTCCGTAAAGCCTGCCCATATTCATTTGCTGAGCGCCGCCTCCAGGTCTGCCGCCACCAGGGATTTGTGCATAGGTTGCTGTTGTAAAAAGTAGAAATAAAATGGTTAGAATTCTCATGCTGTTTTTAGATTTTATAAAGATTGGACGCAAATGTCATAAACAGTTTGCGGCACAACCGGTTGTTTGGTATGAACGGTATCTATAACCTTTTTACGGAAAAAAAGTTGCAGATTATAGCCTAATTGTGGATGAATGGAAATTATGCAGTAAGAAGGGTGATGGCAACCTGAAATAAACCAATTAAAAAGCCAAGCACTCCTCCAATAATTTCTACAAAGCGAAATTCTTTTGACATTACCTGGTATAAAATGCCTTCCAACTGGTCTGATGAAAAGTTTTTGACTTTTTCTGTTACAATTTTTTCTAAATCAAGTTCTTGCTTCAAAGAAGCAGTGTAGTTTTTTATAAGCGATGGAAATAACTGCTCAAGTTCATTGGTGATTGAAAATTTTAATTTCTCAATTGTTTTATCGCCAATAAACATGCTTATCATGGGCATTGTATCAGTCAGTTTCACACGAAGAAAATGATCAATATGATCTTCTACCTGCGGCATCATCTTTTTTAGGTTGTTTTCATCAGTGAGTTTGCTTTCAATATCCTGGAATGAAAGTAATTGTTCGCTTACCAGTTTTCCTAACTTAATTGCAAACTGCTCCTGCCTTTTTGGAAAAATACCCTGCACCTTAAAGCCTAAAAAGTTTTTTGGTTCTTTTGGATGAAAAAGCATTTTTATTGCAATCCAGTTGGTGAACCATCCAATAAATGCACTAATAAGAGGAATGAGGATTAACCAGTAATTCATTGTTGTAAAAAAGTTGGCGCAAATGTCGTGTAAATAATTTTGATTACCGATGATTTGTTATACATGGGTATTTGCCTTATTTTTGCTGCCCCTATTTATGGAGACCGTAGCTCAGTTGGTTAGAGCATCAGATTGTGGTTCTGAGGGTCGAGGGTTCGAAACCCTTCGGTCTCCCTGATAATAAAAGCCCGCTTTACAGCGGGTTTTTTATTTAGATTATTTAAGAAATAAGATATAGTCAGCACTTTATTATTTAACTATTGACTATAACTTAATTATTACAATATCCCCTCGTCTGCAAAACTGTAATAGCCATCTTCGCTTACAATTACATGATCAATCAAATTAATATCAAGTATTAAAGCTGCCTGTTTTATTTTTTCTGTTAAGTGTTCATCAGCCTTGCTTGGTTTTAAACTTCCGCTGGGATGGTTGTGGCACAGCACAATACTTACCGCATTTTGTTCTAATGCTTTTTTCAAAATAATTCTCGTATCAACAACGGTAGCAGTAATGCCTCCCTCGCTTATAGTTTCAATATGAATTATTTTGTTTGACCTGTTTAGAAAAGCGACTACAAAAACTTCATGTGTTTTGTCACGCAACTGTGCCCGCAGGTAGTGGGCAATATCGCTGCTGCTTGTAACTTTTGGCTTTTGTACTTCGGAAGCCTGTCTTCGCCGCCCCAGTTCAAGTGCAGCAGCAATCGTAATAGCTCTGGCTTCGCCTATCCCTTCAACTTTCATAAGTTCTTTGAGACTCAATTTACCAAGTGCATTCAGATTATCTGCTGCCAGCGCAAGTACTTCTTTGCCCACTTCAATAGCGCTCTTGGTTTTGGTACCACTGCCCAGCAAAATAGCCAGTAATTCAGAGTTGCTAAGCGCCTCCGGGCCTTTGGAATGGAGTTTTTCTCTGGGCCGGTCATCAGGCGCCCAGTCTTTT
>JBKCJY010000072.1:0-8682 GCA_046301455.1 Chitinophagaceae bacterium
TTGCTTGTGCGGTACCGGGTGGGAACGTGTTCATGTGTGCATACAAAGTAGTATAACCATTTGGATGACTCACATAAATGGCATTGCCAAAACCATTGGGATCAATTTTAATTTTTGAAATCCATCCATCAGCAGGCGCCAGCACAGGTAAGTTTTCTTTACGTAGTGTAAATAAGTCCAATCCCATGTGAAAATGATTGGGGCGCATTTCTCCAAAATTGGCATTTAGCTTTAAAGGAATATCAAGCGGGTAACGAAAATAGTTCGTGGGATAATTTTTTTGAGGGAATACCTGTGCAGGCAAACAATAAGCAAAAAGCAAAAAACAAAAAGTAAAAATGGGTTTTAGCATAAGCAAAAATAAAGGAACTGAAGTTTTACAACAGTCCTGTTTAATATTTAGAATTATATGGTGGATAACTGATGATTATTAATGCCGATTGGATCTCTACAGCTATTAATCAGAAAAGAAACTGGTAACAATCATTTATTGTTTTATTATGCTAGCTGCCTGCTTGTTTAGCCTTGCATTTCAAAACAATTCTTTATGCAAAGCATTTCACATATACACAAAGACTATATACTGTAAACCCAGTTATGTATTTCAATAAGTGGTGAGCTGAAGCAGTGAAATCAGAAAGTGATGAACTTAGTGCTATGACAATTGCAACTGGTTCGGGTGAAGGCGTCCCAACAGATTGCATGCTCGTATTCAATGCATGATTGAAGAAAATGGTGCTTAAGAATTGAATGGCAGGCACCGTTGTTGATTTGATAATTGAATATTTGATAATGGATAATTGCTTGTTTTATTATCCATTATCAAATTATCCATTAAGCTTTTTTAGCTGTTGCCTTCTTCTTTGGCTTTGCAGGGCGTGATTTACCAAATGAACCTTTAGAAATTTTACCACGCTTTGTTTTTTTATCACCTCTTCCCATAATAAGAATTGTTTAATTTGAATAAAGTTATTGAATGCTGAATAAAAAAGCAGGAATCATTTTTTGATTGCCTGCTTTTTTTATGATTTTGGTGCTCAGAGTTTTTCTGCAAGCTCTTTACCTGCTTTAAACTTGGCAACTTTTTTTGCTTTAATCTTAATTGTTTCTCCTGTTTTAGGATTGCGGCCAGTACGTGCCTGGCGCTTGCTCACGCTAAAAGTACCAAAGCCCACCAATGTTACTTTGCCACCGCCTTTTAATGTTTTTTGAACCGCTTCAATCATGGAATCCAGCGCTGCATTGGCCTGGGTTTTTGAAATGCCTGCATCATCAGACATCTTTGCTACTAATTCAGCTTTATTCATATGTGATTTTTTTAGAGGCGACAAATATAGATGCTTTTGCACTCCAACAAAATTTTTTTAATACACCAAAAAGTTTTGTGTTGTCTACTCAAACCCTTATGCAGCAAGCATTACAGAAAACTACTTATCCACAAAAGCGACCTGATTTTAATAAATAGTTGAAAGACAAAATTAATCCACCACCTGCATTACACTGCGAAAAGCGATAAACCGGTTACCCCATTTTTGTAAACCTTTGTCCCGCTGTGAAGTTGAAAATTTTTCGATGTATTGATTGTAGAGCGCTTTGCTTTCAGCATAATACTGAGCAGCATAAGTGGGGCCTTCTTCTTCATCCACTTCCAGCAAACGCATTAACTGGTATTTTGTAAAGCAACCTGTTGCTAGCATCTCCGGTATGTGCTCTTCTTTCATCCATTGCAGCCACTCATCATGAATATCCCAGCTTAGTTTGATTGTAACGTTATATAAAATCATTGATTTTATTTTTTTAATTCAAGGTATACAGGGCAATGATCGCTGTGCTTAACATCAGGAAAGATTTCTGCGTCTTTGATGCAGCTTTTTAAGGGGTCTGTTACAGTAATATAGTCAATACGCCAGCCTTTGTTGTTTAAACGCACACTGGGGAAGCGCTGGCTCCACCAACTGTATCGGTGTGGTTCAGGATGAACAATGCGGAAAGTATCTATCCAGCCGCTTTCCAAAAACTTTGTCATCCATGCACGTTCATCAGGTAAAAAGCCGCTGGATTTTTTATTACCCTTTGGATCATGTATGTCAATTTCATTGTGTGCAATATTGTAATCTCCACAAAGAATAAGATTTGGTTTTTTCTTACGAAGTTTATTTACCCATGTATAAAACTCATCAAGCCATACATATTTAAAATCCTGGCGCTCATCGCCACTGGTGCCGCTGGGGAAGTAAGCATTGATCAATCGTATATCACCAAAGTCTAATTGAATCACACGTCCTTCATCATCACTCGGTCCATGACCATTTCCATACTCTACATTGTCAGGCTTTATTTTAGTGAACATCGCTACACCGCTATATCCTTTCTTTTGTGCGCTGAACCAGTAATCATAGTAACCCAACTCATTAAACGGTTTATGATCTACATCTTCTTTGGTGGCTTTGGTTTCCTGTATGCAAATAATATCAGCCGGATTTGTTTTTAACCAATCAAGCAACCCTTTTTTTATAGCAGCACGTATGCCGTTAACGTTGTAGGAAATAATTCGCATGCAACTTGTTTAAGTTAAAGATAAAACTTTCAGTTAGCCGATCAGCTCTGAATATTACAACACTATATTCTGTAACAATTCACTCTTTTCAGGATAATCTGTATTGTAATGTAATCCCCTGCTTTCTTTACGGAAGGAAGCCCCCTTCGTAATAAGATAACCAACCGTAATCATATTACGCAACTCCAGCAATTGTGGTGATAATGTTGTGCTGCGGTAGAGGTCTTCTGTTTCTTCCCACAGCAAATCCAAACGTTTTAATGCACGCTGCAAACGCACATTGTTACGAACAATACCTACATAATCACTCATTACCTGTTGCAGTTCTTTTAAACTTTGCGTAATCAAAATCATTTCTTTTGGTTGTGATGTACCTTTTGCATTCCAGTCAGGAAGTGATGTTGTATTGTTGATTGATTTGATTTGTTCTGCTGCATCCAAATAACTTCTGTGTGCAAATACCATTGCTTCAAGTAATGAGTTACTTGCCAAACGGTTGGCACCATGTAAACCTGTACTTGCACATTCGCCTGCAGCATATAAATGTTTGATAGATGTGCGACCCCATTCATCTGTTTTAATACCACCGCAACTGTAATGTGCTGCAGGTGCTACAGGAATCATATGTTGAGTTACATCAATACCAAGGTTTTTGCATTTTTCATAAATGTTAGGAAAGTGATGAATAAATTTTTCTTTATCCATATGTCTGCAATCGAGCCATACATGTTCTGTACCATTAATTTTCATTTCACTGTCAATGGCTCTTGCAACAATATCACGTGGCGCTAAATCCTTGCGTTCATCATAACGCTCCATAAATGCTTCACCTTTATGATTGCGGAGAATGCCACCATCACCACGCACAGCTTCAGTAATTAAAAATGCCTGCCCTCTTCGCCCTGGTTGATACAATGCTGTTGGATGAAACTGTATGAACTCCATGTTTTCAATTCTTCCTTTGGCACGATACACCATGGCTACACCATCACCGGTTGCAATGGATGGATTGGTAGTTGTTCTGTACACTTGCCCATTGCCGCCTGCTGCAAGTATGGTGATGTTTGCTTGAAGAATTTCAATTTGATTGGTATGAAGATTCAATGCATATACACCATAGCAGGTAATATCAGGTGTTGATTTTGTTACAAGAAAACCGAGATGATGCTGAGTAATAAGATCTACAATAAAATAATGATTGGCTAATTGAATATTTGGAAGTTGCTTAATGGTTTCAAGCAATGCCCTTTCCATTTCTGCACCCGTAACATCTTTGTGATGTAAAATGCGGTGTTCACTGTGTCCGCCTTCTTTACCACGTGAAAAATCACCATCATCTTCTTTATCAAAACGTGCTCCCCATTCAATAATTTCATTTACACGCTCACGACCTTCCTTTACTACAATCTCCACCACTTCTTTATTGCATAAACCATCCCCTGCAATCAATGTGTCTTCAATGTGTTTTTCAAAACTGTCGTTCTCCAGATCATTTACCACAGCAATTCCGCCCTGTGCATACTTGGTATTGGTTTCATCTGCATTGCTTTTGGTAACAACCAGAATTTTTTTATCAGGACAAGCCCTTGCTGTTTTTATTGCATAGGTTAATCCTGCAATACCGCTGCCTATTACCAAAAAGTCAATTCGAATCATACTGGTTTAAAAAATGACTTTGAATGTAGCTGCTTTGGGATCATCAAGCATATCCTGAAGTGATGCCGTAAAGAAAGTAGATTTTTTATCATCACCCAGCTTTACATTTTTGCCTTCCAGTTTTTTTACAGGGCGTGGAAGTTTGATGGTGGTCATCATCGTTACCTGGTTCATAAACATAGCAGCACCTGCAGCCTGTTCACCCATATCACCCATTACTTCCTCTTTTGTTTGTGCAGTGCGTTCAATGGAAGAATCAGTGATGATGTATGGCGAAGGTTTAACAGGAAGATTATCAGCCATTCCAGTTAATCCCCCTCCGGCTAAAGGATTGGGCATTTCGTTATTGCCCTGTGCTTCTGTTTCTGACTGTTGTTTCTTTAGTTTATTTAATGAATCTACTTTTGTCCACACTACAAAAAAATTCTTGAGGTCTATTGCATTTTTTACAGGGAACTTCATTACCAGATCCATTTTGTTTTCCTGCATATCCATTTTCAAATGCATCTTACCATTGTGGAAGTATGCTTTTTCTTCAGCAGTGAATGTTCCGCCAGAGGAGTCAATCATATTTGCAAGCGAGAATGTAGTATCTCTTTTTTGTTTTGCAAGACTGTCGGGAATTTGTTCTTTACCGCCCATGCTTTTCATCATTTCAAACATGGTACTCATATCAACAGCAACCTGGTAATGACCATTGCCTTCTTTGCTTAAATCAATTTCTTCATGCATGCTGCATGATGTAAGAAATAATACAGATACAAATAATACGAATAATAATTTTTGCATAGTGTGTTTATATGTGTGCAAATATAGTTGCATTCAAACCGGAAAGAGTTGCTTTGCCTGTTAACTTTTAAGCAGGTTCCACCCACGCTTCATTTTCTTTGAGCAGCTTGATAAGTTCATCAACTGCTACTTCACTGTCAACATTGCGTTTTACAATTTCTTTACCTTTGTATAAAGTGATTTTGCCGGGTCCGCTTCCAACGTAACCAAAATCAGCATCTGCCATTTCACCGGGCCCGTTTACAATACAACCCATAATAGCAATCTTTACACCTTTGAGGTGATTGGTTACCGAACGGATTTTAGCAGTGGTTTCCTGTAAATCAAACAAAGTTCTTCCGCAACTTGGACAACTGATGTATTCTGTTTTGGAGATGCGTGTACGTGTTGCCTGCAAAATGCTGAAGGCAGTATTATTAGTGAATTGTGTATTGTCTTTTACTTCGAGGTAAGTGCGGCCGGTTGCTTTTGTATTTGTGAATTGGGCTGATGAGCCATAACCTAAACAAATACCATCACCCATACCTTCCAGCAAAAGACCACCGGTTTCTGTTGCAAAATGAATTAAATGTTCATCAGGGGTTTGCCAGTTACTGTCAGTAATTAATACAACTGGATTTTTAATTTGTCTGTTCATGAGTTCAATAAACATGCGGCGCACACTTTGTAAAGCATTGCTGTTGGTGCTGCTTAAACAAAGCACAACTGAAGAATCATTGGTCAATGTGTCAAAGTAAGTATAATCATTGAGTGGTGTATCATCACTAAAGCAATCGATCATTACAAAATTCAACGAATCACTTTTGCTTTCCGCTTCAACATAACCACTGTCCATAAAAATGGGAAAATATTTTTCTTCGCCTGATGGTGTACGCTGTGCATCTTTCCATGCTTCAGGAAACACAATTACTTTCAACGTTCCCGGCAATTGAAAGTTGAGCAATTGATTGCCAGTGAAAATATAATCTGCCGCCATATCACCAATGCTCCACTTATCAGTTGCTTCATCATATTTATAACCTACGCTTTCTAAATGTTGAGGGGTGATGTTTTCAATTTTACTCAAATCAGCCACAACAACAGGTACATGTTTGCCGCCGATATTGCTTACTGCAAATGATTCTCTGCGTTTGTATTCAAATGGTGAGTAGGGAAGTGAGGCCACATCGGGCAATTTACCATTGACTGTGGTCTGTGGTCTGTCGACTGAATAACGTTTTACTAAATCTTTACACACAGGAATTTCAAACTCCGGGTCTTCAGTTAAACTCACACGCACTGTATCACCAATTCCATCTTCCAAAAGTGTTCCAATACCAATAGCACTTTTAATTCGTCCATCTTCACCATCGCCTGCTTCTGTAACACCTAGATGCAACGGATAACATTCGGCAAACTCATGCATCATTTGTTGAACGAGTAAACGATAGGCCTGCACCATCACCTGGGGGTTACTGCTCTTCATGCTAAGCACAATGTTGTGATAACTTTCATTGCGTGCAATACGTAAAAACTCCATGGCACTTTCAACCATGCCAATAGCAGTATCACCATAGCGACTCATAATGCGGTCGCTCAAACTGCCGTGATTGGTGCCAATACGCATGGCAGTACCATACTCCCTACAAATTTTCACCAAAGGAGTAAACCGTTCACGGATACGTTCAATTTCTTCAGCATACTCTGTATCGGTATATTCAATCTGTTCAAACTTTTTCTTGTCTACATAATTGCCGGGGTTTACACGAACCTTCTCTACAATACGTGCTGCTATTTCTGCAGCATTGGGCGTAAAATGAATATCAGCAACCAATGGTGTGTTGTAACCCCTCTTTCTTAATTCATTTTTGATGTTGAGTAAATTCTCAGCTTCTTTTTTTGATGGGGCTGTAATTCGAACCAGCTCTGCACCAGCTTCAATACAACGGATGCTTTGCTCAACTGTAGCAATCGTATCCATCGTATCAGTCGTAGTCATGGTTTGTACACGAATGGGATGAAAATTACCCAGCAATAAATCACCAATTTTTACTTCTTTGGTGGCCAAGCGTTTATACTCAGTTAATGAAGGCGTATAGAGAAACATTAATTTAAGAATTTGAAAATTTGAAAATTCAATGCATGCTTTCTTTGAATGCATCACAAATGTAACAAAGAAAGGGGGCGATGGTTGTGTAAACTTGCCTGCCTTTTCAAATTCAAATCTTCAAATGAAATAATTTTCAGATATTTTACCAGTCTTTTTCAGGTTGATCGGGCACTGGTCTTTTTTTCTGCATTTTTTCCTGTAGCTGGCGTTCTTTTTCGAAAAGTGATTTGAGGTATTGCTCTGCCTGCTTTTTACTGATCTTAGGTGGAGGCGGAGGTTTTTGTTCCTCCTTTTTCTTTTCTTCTTTGGGCGGCTCCTGTTTCTTTTTTTGCTCTTTTGGTTTTTGCTCAGGATTTTGCTGGCGTTTAGCCTTAAGCGCTATTTGAAGATTTTTTCTGATCTCCGCATCATCAGGTGTTAAACGAAGGGCTTCTTTGTAAGCTCCAATGGCCTCATCCAACTGATTGTTGCGATGATATACCACTCCTTTGTTATAAAGTGTCTTAGCTTTTACTTCACCATCAATTGCAGAAGAAGCTGTTTCATCATACTGCTCTATGGCTTCTTTGGTTTTTTGTTTTTGATATAAAGTATTGCCCAGGTTATATTGTGCAGCAGAAGTTGGTTTTTTGCTGATGGATTTACGGTACTGTTCTTCTGCTTTATCAAATGCACTGTCTTTGTAATAACGGTTACCTTTTACAATGTTGGCAGTTTGAGAAAAACAGTTAATGCCTGTGCTAAATGCGAATATGAAAAGAAACAACTTCATGCTTTCTTTTTTTCACTGATGAAAAATTCAACAATCAACATCAACAAAGCCGTTGCTAAAAACCAAATAAAAAGATTTACGAAGTTGGTGGGAGCGCCACCGTTGCCTTCAGCCGATTTTTTTTCAAGCTGGTTGATAACATCATATACATCTTTCACCATTGCATCAATATCCTGCAGGTTGCCATACATACCGCCATTGGCTTCGGCCATTTTCTTTAAGAGGGTTTCATTGAGTTTGCTGATGATGGTTTGTCCGAACTTGTCTTTTTTAAATTCATTGGTAACAGGATCATTAATGGTTGATCCTTCTTCTGTTCCCAAGCCAATGGTTAATAACAATATACCCTCTTCTTTTAATTGTTTGGCCTGTTCTGTCGCTGCTTCATCATGATCTTCGCCATCAGTAATTAAAATTACAATTCGGTACCTTTTGCTTTCTTCAGGAAAACTTTGGGCAGCCAGTTGCAATGCTTCATTCAAAACAGTTCCCTGTATGGGTATATCATCAGGATTGGCACTTTGCACAAACATTTTAGCAGCACCTTCATCTGCAGTTAAAGGCATGGGCAAATAGGCTTTACCTGCAAACCAGATTAAACCAATCCGATCATCGGGCAACGCATCAATCATCTTACTTACAAACTGCTTGGCTTTTTCAAGGCGTGTGGGTTTGATATCATCAGCCAGCATGCTTTTGCTTACATCCATGGCAATAATCACATCTCTTCCTTTGCGGTTGATGTTCTCGGTTTTGCCGGGCATGCGCAAATTGGCTGCACCTAAAGCTGTAAAAGCCAACGCAAAAAATAAAAGCCAG
>JBKCJY010000073.1:0-2029 GCA_046301455.1 Chitinophagaceae bacterium
TGATATTGAACTCAGCCCATCCAACACACTTACATTGGGTGGTGGATATACTTTACAAACTGTAAACACCACACGCTACCGTGAAAAGAAAGAACAACACTTGTATCATGCCTTTATTCAAAACGAATGGCGTGGTGTAAAGAATTTAATTGTGATTGGCGGATTGCGTTATGATTACAATACTGCTTTTAATGCACGCATCAGCCCGAAGCTGGCAGTAAATTATAAGCTGAATGAAAAAATAAAATTGAACGCCTCTTATGGTGCAGGATTTAAAGCACCCGATTTTCGTCAGCTCTATTTAAGTTTTATCAACAATGCAGCTGATGGATACAGCATTTACGGCGCCAATGAATTTTCAATTGACCGGCTGGAACAACAAAAACAACAGGGATTGATTGCACAAATTCTTCCGCCTGCGTATCAAATCACTTCACTCAATCCTGAAATTTCAAGAGGTTTCAATTTCGGCTTTCAAATCAGCCCTGTACAAAAATTAAGAGCTGATGTAAATTTTTTCCGCAATGATATTGATAATCTCATCAATTACATTCCTGTTGCTACCAATGCAAACGGCACATCGGTGTTCAGCTATGTAAATATCAACCGGGCATTTACACAAGGCGTTGAATTCAACATCAACTATCAACTTCATCAGCTATTCAGCATCAGTGGTGGTTATCAATATTTAGAAACAGCAGATAAAGACATTTTAGAAAACATCAACAATAAAGAAGTTTTTGGAAGAGATATTGTGGGCGGTTCTGCAAGATTAATAACGAAAGCTGATTACAGTGGGTTGCTCAACCGCAGCAAACACATGGCCAACTTGCGTTTGTTTTATGATGATGCAAAAAAAGGATGGAGCAGTTCACTTCGATTCATTTACCGCAGTCGATTTGGTGTTCTTGATTTAGATGGCAATGGTTTTGCCAATATGGATGCAGAGTTTGCAAAAGGTATGATACAGATGAATCTTACTGCTGCCAAACAAATCAACAAACAATTCAATATACAGGCAGGTATTAACAATGTATTGAACCAAACCAATGCACGGTTTATGCCCAACCTGCCCAACAGAAATTTTTTCATCGCCGTTCATTACACATTTAAAAAATAAAAACAAATATGAAGTACGCATTCTTAGCAGCAATTATTTTAACAGCAGCAGTAAGTTGTAAAAAAGAAGACAAACCAACTCCTGCTACCGTAGCCACTATTGATTTTTTAGTAAACGGAAGTGCCTCGCAGGGCAACTATGATTTTTTCAGTTTCAGCACCGGAGCAAAAGTTGCAGCAAGTGACAGTAACAGCACCAAGTGGGACTTTGCCATGCGTTTTGAAACATTCATTGTAAACAGCAATGCAAGCGGCCCGGGCAATGCAGGTGTTCAAATTCTCAACACACCTTTTGATAATGTTACATCGGCTCCTGAAAGTGGTTACAAATATGATACTGCTGTTGCTCAAAAAGCAATTAAAGGCGCTGACTGGTACATTTACAATGCAACTACAAGAACCTTCGCTCCCATTGCAGGAAGAACATTTGTATTTCGTACTGCCACCAACAAATATGCAAAGCTGGAAGTGTTAAGTGCTGACCCTGCCGATGATAATGGCAACTTAGTAGTGCGCCCAACCCGTCCTACAAAAATCAAATACAAAATACGTTTTGCCTACCAAGCCGGCAATACAAAAAACTTTTAACCATTGAACCGCTAAAAAAAGCCCCAAGTTGGGGCTTTTTTCATTTCCGCCGCCCCTCTAACTTTCTTACCTTCGCACTCCTTAAAAACAAGACAGGATAAGGATTTATGAGCAATAAGTACAGGGAATTCACCCAACTCAACCTGCCAGCAATGGAGCAGGAAATTTTAGCCAAATGGGATGCGGAGCAGGCTTTTGAAAAAAGTATTACCGTGCGGGATGGCGCCACACCTTTTGTATTTTACGAAGGCCCACCCAGCGCTAACGGTATGCCGGGCATTCACCACGTTATTTCAAGAACATTGAAAGATCTGGTGTGTCG
>JBKCJY010000074.1:0-1286 GCA_046301455.1 Chitinophagaceae bacterium
GAGTCGTAGTTTCATAATCATAGTTTTGATCGTTATTAAAAATGGTTGTTTACTAAAATTGTCCGTTATGTTGTACTTGTTTTAATTGAAAAGGTTGAATGGTATGATCCAGCAATACGGCCATCTCTGCTCTTGTAATAGCTCTTCTTTCATCAAAATTTTTCAAACCCCACAACGTCCATTTGTTTTTGACCTGTTCTTTGATCACGGTATAACTTGTGTAATTAAATTCATTGTTGAGCTGATAGATAAATCCTGTTTGCCTTACTATGCGTATGGCATCATCAATACTGATGAATGGATTTTTATAATGCTGCAGTTTTACAAATGGTGCAATGTCACTTACAAAAGTTGATGTGTTAACTGATGAATCCGGATAAAACCAGGTGCGGTTGGCCCATTGATAAGGTTCGCCTTTGCCTTTTAAAACTCCTGTTGCTCCAATGCGTTGAATAGAATTAAAATGCGGATGCGTGGGCTTTACATCAAAGTAAGGCATGATGTAAGCTTTGTTGCTGAGCAACTGTTGCTGTACCTCTCTTATTGAAATGTCTTTTGCATTTGAATTTTGTTTTACAGCCAGTGCTGCCAGTACACCTGCGGCCTGACCCGTCATCATTACACATGGTTGTAAACGGGTTGTGCCGTTTACAACATTGCTGACGCTTATGCTTTTTTCAGCGATGATAATACCGTTATGTGTTTGAGGAATCAATGCGCCCAATGGAACATTAAAAGATGGTACCGGATAAAAGCCCAAATGCTGTGGTGCTTTTGGATTTTCACGGTGATGATGATCAATTGGGTAATCACCAACAGCAATACCTGTTCTGTACAATGCATCTGTTTGATTAAACGGTTCAGCGATGTGCTGAATTTTAAACCGAACCAATCCTTTTACTCTTCTACTCTCACGGTGATAAGGTATTAATGGTAATAGGTCAGTTGTTGGAAATTCATCATCTGCCAAATCCAAATGCTTAAATCCAAACTGTGTTTGTAAAAAATAAATAAAACGTATGGTTTTTCTTTTTGCTTTGAGTATAGCAGCTGCACGTTGCGGTTCATTCATGCCAATCATATTGATATAAATATCATTGCCCTTGCCCGGCCAATTAATCATGTATTTACCATTGGGCAATTTCCCATAGTCCAGCATTTTTTGTGCAGTAACATTGCTGGTAAGTTTTTCCGGCTTGCTGCAAAACTCATTGCAGCAACCATCAAATTCCATGGGGTCATAGTTGGCAGGTTTGGGTAAAGTTCTGTCAACGCCTTTACCATAA
>JBKCJY010000075.1:0-7984 GCA_046301455.1 Chitinophagaceae bacterium
TTAAAATCATCAAACAGTACAGAATGAAAAAGTTGTTTGTGTTAATAATGACTGTTTTTTTTGCAGCATGTGTAAAGGATGCCAAAAAATGTAATTACACACTTCCATCAACATCTGCACCGCAGGTTGAGCGTGTGGCCGTTCAAAGTTATCTTTCATCAAAGGGAATAACAGCCACTTTGCATCCCAATGGTTTTTATTACAATGTTTCCAACGCAGGTACCGGTTCAAAAGCAGAGCCCTGCAATACCGTATCAATTCAATACACTGCACGTTTAACCAATGATTCCATCTTTGATGCAACACCGGGCAGTGCTTTTTATACTGATAAAGTGGGGACGTTTTTACCTGGGCTACAGCTTGGTATGAGTTTAATTGGGAAGGGTGGAACTGTTCAGCTTTATATTCCGCCTTCATTGGGTTTTGGTTCAGTGCCATATCCAAATGCTATTAATCCTACAGTGCCGGCTAATTCTATCCTGGTGTATGATATTACCATTTCAGCTATACAATAAAACAATTTCATAACAACTCAACCTCTATATTTGCCATTCAAATTTATTAGTATGAAAAAGATTTATTTTTTTGGATTGATATTGTTGCTTACAGCAGTTGCCTGTAAAAAGAACGAAGAAGAATGTAATTCAACCCTCACAAAAAATTCAGCACCGGCCAGTGAAGAGCAGATGGTTACTGATTATATTACCTCTAATGCAATTACAGGTGCGGTGGAACTTGAGAACAGCGGAATGTATTATATCATTACAAGTTCTGGAAGTACAGAGCGTGCCAATCAATGCAGTGTATTGCGGGTAAAATATACCGGCAGGTTTGCTGATGGAAGAATATTTGATCAAACCGTTGGAGATAATGTAGCCACATTTGAACTGGGTGGATTAATTGAAGGTTGGCGCCGTGCACTTCCTTTAGTTGGCGAAGGCGGAAAAATCCGTTTGTTTATACCTCCTACACTTGGTTATGGATCAGTTGACAGAGTGAATCCCCAAACAGGTGTAATAATGATTCCCAAAAACAGTTTATTGGTGTTTGATATAGAATTGCTCACCATCACCAATTAAAAAATAATCAAGCCCCCGCAAAAGCGGGGGATTTTTTTTGCAACTGTAACTCTTTGTAATTATCAAACACAATCAACTTATTTTTGTAAAAACGATCTTTCTTGTCATACGAACCAATTTCAGTATTTGATATGTTTAAAATTGGCGTTGGTCCATCCAGCAGCCACACATTGGGTCCGTGGAGAGCGGCTCAAAAATTTGTACAATCTATTCAAACAAATTTTTCCATCAACAATGTAAAAGCAGTTCGGGTTTTATTATATGGTTCATTGGCCAAAACAGGAAAAGGACATGGAACGGATGTAGCTATTCAATTAGGTTTAAGTGGTGATGATCCTGTAACCTTTGATGTAAATGCCATAGATGCCAAAATAAACGACATCCTTTCCATGAAAGAACTGGTGTTGGGCGGTTTGCATGAAGTGATGTTTGATCCACGTGAAGACATAGAATTTTTGATGAATGAAAGTCTTCCTTTTCATCCCAATGCCGTTACATTTTTGGCTGAGTTTGCAGATGGCAACTCCATTGCTGAAACCTATTATTCCATTGGTGGAGGTTTTGTAGTAAAGGAGGGGGAAACAGCATCCTCCAGTGAGGCAGTTCAACTTCCATTTCCTGTAGATACAGCTGATGATTTGCAACACTGGTGTATGAAAACCGGGATGAGCATCAGCGAAATTGTTTTGGAAAATGAACATGCATGGCGCACTGAAGCTGAAACCCGATCCGGTGTGCTCAACATTTGGCGGGTTATGAAAGAGTGCATATACAAGGGCTGCCACACAGAAGGTTATTTGCCCGGCGGTCTCAATGTAAAACGCCGAGCCCATCAACTCAATAAAAAATTAATGGAAGGCCGCAGTTATACCAACTATGAAACATGGCTGGAGGCAATAAAAACGGGCGGTCATCATTTTCAATTTACTTTGGATTGGGTGAGTTGTTTTGCACTGGCAGTAAATGAAGAGAATGCATCGTTTGGCCGTGTGGTTACAGCACCCACCAATGGTGCAGCGGGTGTAATACCTGCGGTGCTGCAATACTATATTGCCTTTTGCAAAGGGGCAGATGAAGAACACATCATTAAATTTTTATTAACCGCATCCGAAATTGGAAGCATCTTTAAAAAAGGCTCAACTATCAGTGCGGCAATGGGTGGGTGCCAGGCTGAAATTGGCGTATCAAGTGCCATGGCTGCTGCTGCTTTAACTGAATGTTTGGGAGGCACTCAAAAACAAGTATTGATGGCAGCAGAAATTGCAATGGAACATCACCTTGGTTTAACCTGCGATCCTATTGCCGGGTTGGTACAAGTTCCTTGTATTGAACGTAATACCATGGGAGCTATAAAAGCCATTACAGCAAGCCAACTTGCGCTGCAAAGCACGCCCGATTTTGCAAAGGTTTCGTTAGATGCTGTGGTAAAAACCATGTGGCATACCGCCATTGATATGAATCATAAGTACAAAGAAACGGCCGAGGGCGGTTTGGCCATCAATATTCCGCTTGCTTTAAGCGAATGTTAAAAGCTTCATAACAAATTGTTTTTCATGAACTATACGCAGAAAAAAACCGTTAGAAGCGCTCAACAATAAACGATCCTTTTTGTTTATGTGTTTTGATAGCTTTTGAGTAACTATCTTTAACAAAAACGACCAACCAAGTAATGGCAGAATATTCAACAGACGGGATTATAAAATCACCCCTGAAACGACTGGGGCAGGTATTAAAACTGGAGAAGAAAGAAATCAGTGCAATTTATTTTTATGCAATACTTGCAGGCTTGCTGCAGTTGAGTGTGCCGCTGGGTATACAGGCTATCATCAACTTTGTATTGGCAGGAGCATTGTCAACTTCAATGGTAGTGCTTATTGTACTGGTGGTGATTGGTGTTTTTCTCACCGGGCTTTTACAGGTAAGTCAAATGAAGGTGATTGAAAAAATTCAGCAGCGCATATTTGCCCGTTATTCATTTGAGTTTGCATGGCGCATTCCCAAACTGGACATGAAAAAAGTGGATGGTTACTATTTACCCGAAATGGTAAACCGTTTTTTCGACATCATCTCTCTGCAAAAAAGCCTCAGCAAACTTTTATTGGATGTTCCTACAGCAACCATTCAAATTCTTTTTGGTTTGATCTTGCTTTCATTATATGCCAATATCTTTATCGTTTTCAGTTTACTGGTTGTGTTTTTATTGTATCTCATTTTATTCCTCACCGGTGGGCGTGGTTTAAAAACCAGTTTGCAGGAGAGTGAACATAAGTATGAAGTTGCAAGTTGGTTGGAAGAAGTGGCACGTGTATTAAAATCTTTCAGGTTTTCAAAAGGCTCTTTACTGCCGGTTGATAAAACAGATCAGATAGTTGCCCAATATCTGGATGCACGTACCAGCCACTTTAAAATACTCATGCTCCAATACTGGGGTTTGATTATTTTTAAAATTCTCATTACCGGTGGTATGTTGATTGTGGGAAGTATTTTGCTTGTTCAAAACGAGATCAACATTGGCCAGTTTGTAGCTGCTGAAATTGTAATTCTTACGGTCCTTGCTTCTATCGAAAAATTTATTCAGAGTCTTGATAAAGTTTATGATCTTTTAACCAGTTTGGAAAAATTGGGTAAGGTAATTGATAAGCCTCTTGAAAAAGAAGGTACACTTAAAGTAACTGATGGCAGTAAAGGACTGGCTGTTGGTATGCACCAGCTTTCTTTCAGTTATAATTCGCATGATACTGTTGTGCATAACATCAGCTTTGATATGAAAGCGGGTTCAAAAAATGTATTGATGGGGGCTGAAGGTTCAGGCAAATCAACCATTATCCGTTTACTCACCGGTTCTTATCACAACTTTGAAGGAAGTATTACTATTGATGGTATTCCTATTGGTAATTACGATCCTGATTCTATACGAGCAAACACCGGCATCCTGTTTAACCAGCAGGATATTTTTGAAGGTTCATTGTATGAAAACATTGCATTGGGTAATACAAATATTACAACAGCCGAAATTATTGAGCTAGCAGAAAAAATAGGATTAAAAAGTTTTATCACCGGCTTAAGAGAAGGGTTTGATACTCGTATTGAACCCACAGGCCGCCGTTTATCCGGCGGTATTATCCGCAAGATTTTATTGTTACGTGCTTTAGTTGCCAATCCCCGTTTATTGTTACTGGAAGAACCGTGGAGTTGGTTTGATTCTGAAAGTCAAACACTCATTAAGCAATATTTGCTGCATCAAATTCCCAACACCACCTGTATCATCATCACCAATGATGCATCATTTGCCAAACAAAGTGAATATGTAATTCAAATGCAGGAAGGAAGTATTGTAAAACAGGGAAAACCTAATGAAGTACTCTAAACTTTTTTAACCATGGCCGAATTATTAACTCCAAATATTGAAGAAAAAGTGGGCAAGCGCTTAGAAGCGTTTGATCATATTTACAGGCAAAACAAAACCAGCAGGGTAAAACGTGTTTTTTGGGGTGTTGTTATTGCAGCAGTTGTGATTCTGTTTATTCCCTGGACACAAAATATAAGAAGCGAAGGAGCAGTAACTACTTTAAGACCGGAGCAGCGCCCGCAGCAAATGAACAATATCATTCCCGGCCGTATAGTTAAATGGTATGTAAAGGAAGGTGATTTGGTACATAAAGGCGATACCATTATTCAACTGGCTGAAATTAAAGATGATTACCTGGATCCGCAATTGTTGCAACGTACCGAACAGCAATTGAATGCTGAGCAATTAACTATTGGTTTTTATAAAGACAAAGTGATCACTGCAGATCAGCAAATGACGGCACTTAACAATGAACGTGATTTAAAACTCAGTTCTATTGACAATAAAATTATTCAAACAAGAAGAAAAGTGCAGAGCGACAGTATGAAAGTAATTGCTGCACGTAATGAAATGGATGTTGCCGATCGTCAGTTAGATGGTGCCACCAAAATGTTTGAGCAGGGTGTAATACCACTAACGGAGTATGAAAGGCGAAAAGTATTGCACCAGAATGTAAATGCAAAACTCATCGGTGCGCAAAACGATTATAATAACAGCAAACAGGATTTGCTCATTTATCAGATTGACAGAAACGGCACTATACAGGATTATATTGAAAAGATTGCCAAAATTCAGGGCGATCAGTTTCAAAGCCAATCACAAATTGCAACAGGGCAGGGTAAAGTAGCCAAGCTGCAAAACCAATTTGATAATTACAGGATAAGAAGCGGTCAATATTTTGTATTGGCGCCGCAGGATGGTCAGGTAATTAAAGCAAAAAAAGCCGGTATTAATGAAATTGTGAAGGAAGGTGATATGATTGTTGAAATTGTACCCAAAGAATACCAGATGGCAGTTGAAATTTGGGTAAAACCAATGGATTTACAATTGCTGAGTTTGGGCCAAAAAGTACGTTTTATGTTTGATGGTTTTCCTGCTATAGTTTTCAGCGGATGGCCATCTGCTTCTTATGGAACATTTGGAGGTAAAGTTGCAGCTATTGAAAGTAACGTGAGCAATAATGGAATGTTTCGTGTACTTGTGGCAGAAGATAAGAAAGACAGACCTTGGCCTAAAGAATTAAGATTTGGCGGAGGCGCAGTTAGTTTTGCATTGTTGAAAGATGTTCCTATCTGGTATGAACTGTGGCGGCAAATCAACGGATTCCCTCCTGATTTTTATAAAGAACAGCAACAGGGAAAAGATGCAAAAGATAAAAAAGAAATCAAACATAAGTTTTAATCAATATCAATGGTATTGATACTGCTCAAAACACATTTGCAGTTAAACCGGAACAGCATATTTTCAATGAACGCATCCATCATAAAGTTTTTTACAGTACTTGTTTTTTTTACTTCGTCAATACAGGCGCAGGATACATTGCGTATAATGCGTGAAGATGAGTTTCTTGCCATTGTTCGCAATCATCATCCTGTTGCAAAGCAGGGAGGATTGATGGTTGATATGGCAAGAGCAGAGCTGCAAACCATCCGTGGTGCTTTTGATCCTGTGTTATATTATAACAATGATCAAAAAACATTCGATGGTAAAAATTATTTCAACTACAGCAATGCAGAAATTGCAATACCCACATGGTTGGGCGTAGAAGTATATGCAGGTGCTGAAAATAATATTGGTGATTTTATTAACACTGAATTTACAAGAGGCCGTGCATCCTATGCCGGTGTAAGTGTTCCTTTACTGAAAGATTTGATTTTGGATAAACGCCGTGCTACTTTGCAACAGGGAAAATTATTTGTACAGCAAAGCCAGTGGGAGCGCCGCAATGTAATTAATGATTTGTTACTGGATGCGTATGTTGCTTATTGGGACTGGGCAAAAACCTACCAGGTGTTTTTGGTTCTTGAAAACACCATACGCATTAATGAGTTTCGATATGAGCTGGTGAAGATTGCATTTCAGCAGGGCGACCGTGCTGCTGTTGACACTACGGAAGCATTGGCACAACTGCAGGCCTTTCAGCAAATGCGTGAAGAAGCATGGTTGAAATTCCGTAAATCATCGCTGGAGCTTTCTACCTTTTTATGGCTGCCTAATAACCAGCCTGTTTACTTGACTGATCGTGTAATACCAGATACAGTTTGGGCACAACAGAATTTTACAAAAGTTGATATCACCAATTTAACTGAGTGGCTTGCACAAACCACTTCCAATCATCCCAAGCTGCAGATGATTGATTTTAAAATTCAGGCATTGGAAGTGGAGCGGAGGTTAAAGTTTCAGAGCTTGTTACCCAAGGCTGATGTGAAATATAATTTTTTACAGCAAGGTTACAATTTTACAAACAGCCCCAATTTGAATTTCTTTGAAAACAATTACAAGTTTGGATTTAATGTAGCTATTCCCATTCCAAACAGGAGTGGGTTTGGGCAATACCGTGCAGCCAAAATAAAACTGCAGGGCATGGATTATGAACGCAGCTTTACACAAATCAATCTTGAAAATAAAGTGCGGTACTATTATAACGAAGTACTCAACCTGCAAAAACAAATACGCATTTATGAAGATGCGTATAAAAACTATGTGCGTTTGTTTGATGCCGAGCAGTTAAAATTTTCTTTGGGCGAAACTACCTTATTCCTCCTCAACACCCGTGAAAACAAAGCGCTTGAAGCTTTGCAAAAATTACTGGAGCTGAAAACAAAATTCTACCAGGCCTTTGCAAGTTTGAACTGGGCGAGTGGGCAGTTGCAGTAAAAAGCTGCAATTACATACAACAGCAATTATTTTATTTTGAAGATGAACATGCGAAGCAACGGGCTTAAGCAGCATGTATTTGGTTTGTGTGATAACGTTTTCGGGCTTTGCGTTCGGGCGGGTTTCGGAGCACAAAACTGTCAACCAACACTATACTTGATACGAAGCACAAAGCCCCAAGTTTGTACGTCACCCCGCCTGAAGCAAAACCCGTGTTATGGCTCGTTTTTCTTGTCATCCGCCAATGTTTTTGTATGCTTCGTTTATCAAATATTTCGTTTCTTCAAAGTCGTTCAAATCTTTTATTGTCAACTCAAAGTCGCCCGTTCCAAAGTGTCCAATTTCTCTAACGTCTCTTCCTTGAATTGGCATTGGATTTACTTCGTCTGGATTTAGTTTCAGATACAAAGTCAATTTTTTCTTATAAGTCTGTAAGCAAGCAAAGTTTTGGCTTGTCTTATATGCGATATAATTTTTCTTTGGAGTTTCTTCGATTGAACTGTCTATGGTTACTATATAGTCACGAACAGCGTTAAACAATTCAAGAATGTTGTCTTCAAGATTTTCAAAATGTTCTTCAAGTGTATAAGTCGCATTTTTTCTTGTCAATGCTGCTTTTTTACCTGCTTCAACCATTACTGGATTTTTTCCAACGAGTTCTTCTGTGTCTTGATTTGAA
>JBKCJY010000076.1:0-2251 GCA_046301455.1 Chitinophagaceae bacterium
CCGCTCATGAAAATAAAATTATAATCATTGTAGAAATGATCGATTGAATACCTGAGTGTGCCACCTGGAGCAGGAGTAGTTGTGAGTTCAAATTCAGTTCTTGCACCTATAGTTTTATTGATCTGGGTTAACAAAGCAGCATTATTGCTTTTTACTGATGCAAGCGTTTTGTTTCGCCTGGCAGTGATAATGATGTATTGATCAAGAACAGTGTAATTACATTTATCAGATTGAATAACCACTGCAAAGTCTTTCAGATATTCTTTTGTAGTAATATATAAACGGTTTTCCGGGAGCTCGGCACGGTTTAGTTCTTTGTTGAGTGAATCACTAAATGCCAATACTTCTTTGCCGTTGTAACGTGCCACATAACCGGTTGTAATGGGTTTGTTGAGAGTCGCAGCTATATAACAGAAAAACTGGTAATCCATAGGCGTGGCATAGTTGGTTTGAAACGGGGGATACATTACAATTTCATCGTTGCTTTCAAACAACTGTTTCCATTGTGCATCATTCATGCCGGTTTTGTAAGTTCCATGTTGCAGGTTTCGGTAGCTGAATAAAATTTTTGTATCAACCAGTTGTAAGAGTAGTGCAACACCTAACAAGGAAGAAATGAATATTTGTTTCCATCCTGTTTTTGCGGCAGCAGTAATAACAAATACAAAAAGTATATAATACACTGGCCAGAAAAAACGTCCGCTTGCTCTAAATACATCACCAAACTTTAATACTAAAGCAGGTAATGGAATTGTAAATAAAACATCTTTGTTATATGTAACTATATGGCTTACTGCAAAAAGTGCAAACAGGATTAGAAGTAAATAAAACGGTATCATGCTTTTGGTAAACAATTTGGCTTTTGCTTTTACTCCAGCTTCATCCTGTTTTTTAAAAACAAATAAAAATGCATACCAAACTGTTACGATCAGGGAAAGCAAGATCATACCAGCACCTAGGTACATAAACCCTTCATACTGGTCAGGTCTCACCCAATCGGATGGTTTGAAATAGGAAGATAAACCATTGGGGTTCCATAGGCTGTTAAGGTTCATGCTGCCCAAACCAAAACCGTCTGTTACATTTGAGTCTTCATTCTTCTTGAAATCAATCATGCCTATTACATACCAAAGTATAAATAACATCACAGTAGCTTCAACCAACTGTGCAATTGCTTTTGCAGGTTTAATGCTTTTATTGATGAAAAGAAATTTACAAAATAACGCCATACTAAAACCCATTACCATAAGCCAGATGTATGGATTAATAATTGCAGCAAATAACATAAGCCGCAATTGTTTTTTCAGCACGGATTTAGCAGTTACAATATCAGTTGGTAGGAGGTAGTAGTAAATACTTGCAAGCAGCATCCAGTGTGCACATAGCGCAGGGTGCATGCCTTGGTATATAAGTACAGGATTGGCAGCTATAAATACTACAGCAATTAAAATACTAATAGCATTCACATGAAACAAGCGCAACAGTTTTATGGTAAAATAAGCTGCTAGTAAATGACATGCATACAACCACAATCCGAAGTATTGAAAATCATTACCAAATATTGGTGCTATAAATTTGAAAACAATTGCAAGCACTGGAATACTATCAGTAAATCCAGCATTGGTACCCAACGGATAAAATAAATTGGCAATATGCCCCAGCGGAAAATGCCAGGATTCATTTTTTAAAAACAAGAAACCCAGGTAGTGCTGTCCCCAATCATGCTTTACCTGCATGAGCCAATTAATGTTACCGGGCCAAAGTGTTTGTAATCCATACGCAGAATGGAAAATAATTGTTACCAGTATAAAGGCTGTGAGATATAAAAAACGGTTGGAGTTGTTGTTCAAAGCCATCATAAATTCAGTGCTGTTTTGAGCGGGCAAAACTAAGTAATTAATAAATAAAGCTTGGGCTGTAAAAAATACCTGTCTAGCACTTACCTTATTGGTATGTTTTCAATGTTTTTAAAATTATATATTCCTTGTTCTGAACTTGCACAATAGAATTAACTCAGTACAAGAGTGCGACGCCACCGCAGTTGCCCATTGCTTTAACCCCCTGTAACCAACCCCTTTTCCACAAACGCCAAAGGCGTTTTTCCTTCGCAATCAGCACCCCATTTTCCACTATCTTTGCGGCCTCTTAAATCAGAGGAACAGTTCAATGAAGAATATCAGGAATTTTTGCATTATTGCCCATATTGATCACGGGAAAAGTACCCTGGCGGATCGTTTACTGCAAACCACCA
>JBKCJY010000077.1:0-2983 GCA_046301455.1 Chitinophagaceae bacterium
GCATCAACTGCCGTTTCTTTTAGAACTGTTGCAAAAAGAAAATTATTTTTCTGTACAATCTGTGTTCAGTCATCTTGCATCGGCAGAGGATAACAATGAAGATGCCTTTACAAACAGGCAGGCACAACTGTTTGATGATGCATGTACACAAATTGAAAACGTTACAGGCGAATCCTTCATCAAACATATCTGCAATACATCGGGCATATTACGTCACTCCCAGTTGCAGTATGATATGGTGCGTGCCGGTATTGGTTTGTTTGGCATCAGTTCCTCTTCATCGCACCTGTTGGAAGAAGCATTAACACTCAAAACAACTGTTGCACAAATCAAACATTTGCAGGAAGGTGATACAGTTGGCTACAACCGCAAAGGCAATATTACAAAACCATCAGTTATCGCCACCGTTCGTATTGGTTATGCTGATGGTTATCCACGGAATTTGAGCAATGGCATCGGCTCCATGCTCATCAGGGGAAAGAAAGCTCCTGTTATTGGCACCGTGTGTATGGATATGACGATGCTGGATGTAACGCACATTGCTGATGTGCAGGAAGGCGATGAAGTAATTGTATTTGGCAAACAACTTTCCATTAATCAGATTGCAAAATGGAGCGGAACGATTCCTTATGAAATTATGAGCGGAATCAGCGCAAGAGTAAAACGGATTTACTATGAAGAATAGATAGCAAAATTTTAGCTTAATGATATGCTCCACAGCTACTTTTGCTTGAACCCATTTCTCCTATCTTTGTCGCACAAAAAATTTACAGGTGAAACTGAAACACGTAGCGTTTATTATCATACTTATTCTTGCAGGCGATCAGGCATTAAAGATCTGGGTAAAAACACATATGCTTTATCATGAAGAGCGTATGATGCTGGGCAGTTGGTTCCGTCTTTATTTTATTGAGAACGAAGGCATGGCTTATGGCTGGAAGATTGGTGGTGAATGGGGTAAACTTTTGTTAACCCTGTTTCGATTGGCAGCAGTAATTTTTGGTACCTGGTACCTGGCACATATTGTAAAAAAGAAATACCACATCGGTTTTATTATTTGTGCCGCTTTAATTTATGCAGGTGCACTCGGTAATTTAATTGACAGTTTGTTTTACGGAATTTATTTTGATAAAGGCATGCATGTAGATGCGGCAAGTGGCTACCAGGTTCCTTACGAAGGGCTGGCAAAAATGGCCTCAAAAGGTTATTCGGGATTTTTGCATGGCAATGTGGTGGATATGCTGTACTTCCCTATCATTGAAAATTATATGATGCCCATTTGGGTTCCGTTTTTGGGCGTCAATCCGTTCACTTTATTCTCTCCCATTTTTAACATTGATGATGCTTACATTTCCTGCGGAGTTATTGTAATTTTATTATTTCAGAAACGCTTTTTCAGGCAGCGTCATGATGAGGAAACAGGAACTACTGTAGAAACAAATGCCGCTGTGAACGATGAAGCACAGGTTTTGTAACTCAAGAAAACATCATGATCAGAACATTATTAATTGCTGCAATAAGTATTGCACTGCTTCCAGCATGTAAAAAAGAAAAAAGTACAGATACTACAACATCAGGTGAAAAACCTGTGTTTATCGGCAACAACTGCAGCATCAGCCAAATACTCACTGCTGACTCTGCAACATCTATTGGGTTTGAAGCACATAATTTATTTTTCAATACCGGAGGGTTGGTATCTAAAGTGCAAATCATTGACAGCCTTACAAGTGATTTGTATGTAAATGAAAATGTAACCTATAAAGGCGATACCATTTTTGTAAGCAAGTTTGGATACTTTGTAAAAAACAGTAGCGGAAGAATCCGTTTGTTCCGTGGCCCTGAAGATCCAACTGATCCTTTTTCAGATTCTGTTGATGTGAACTTTACTTATAATTCAGCCGGATTTTTATCACGAGCAGATTATAATTTTACAGGTATACCTGTTCCGCTTTTGCGCTCAACATATACCTATACAGGTTCCAACTTAACCAAAGCAAAAACGGATTTACTTTTTCCAACGGTTGAAGCTGTAATTACATCTGATCTTACCTATTCCAATCAAACAGTAAAGAATTTTATTTATACATTTCCTGATGCGTATTATACGTATCCTTTTTTACCTGCATTTGATTTTGGCAACCACCCCACCAATGCTTTACAAAGTGTGAAAACCGTTTTTTTTGATTCAGGAGCAGCGCAGGATTCACTGATCACCAATTATAAAAACTATAAACTTTCCAATGATGGTTATGTGCTTGAGTTTTTTGCTGATGGTGATTACCAGGATGGTATGGGTATTTATTTTGAACGCACCAAGTTTAAATATCACTGCCGTTGATGACATCAAATTCAAATCCCCTCTTTTGGAGGGGATTTTTTTTGATCATTAAACTACGGATTAAAAAACAGTCTTGAATTATTTGTTTATTGTTTTTGAATGATGCGGTGTACAGATCCTGTTGATGAAATAACACGCAGTAAGTAAGAACCTTTTGAGAGTTGCTGCGGCACTTCAAATGTAACGGCATTACTGCCATTAAAAACCATGAGACGTTTGTTATAAACAGGTTTGCCCAATGCATCTGTTACCTGGAGTTCAGCACATAATTAATCATGTACTCCAAGATTTTTCATTGAATGAACCTGATATATTTAGTAGTTATGAACAGAGGCATTAAGCAACATCAGTTCGGAAACTATGACATTCTTTTTCACTGCTCTTTAGCGTTCATAAAAAAGGGATTACCAAAGGGGTTTGCATTTTATAAGTAGCAAACTGCGTTATTCATTTGCGGTTTCGAATAAATTGAAATATATTAGCATCGCTTTCAACTTTTTTTTGATAGCTGTTAGAATAACTTAACCTCCGAATCTGCATCTTGTAGTTAACCCAAAGCCCCCCTAAACAAGATTCAGAGATGAAATTATTGAACATTTTTGCCATTGTTTTCCTGCTTTTTCCCTGTACAAAAAAAGACGCATT
>JBKCJY010000078.1:0-5590 GCA_046301455.1 Chitinophagaceae bacterium
GATACAGTCATTCAGCAACTAGTTTCTTTGGTGCAGCAAATGAATAAAGTGCCCGTTGTGTGTAAAGATGCTCCGGGTTTTATCGTCAATCGTGTAGCACGCCCCTATTATATTGAAGCGCTGCGACTGGTGGAAGAAGGAGTAGCTGATTATTCAACCATTGATGCATTGATGGAAGCAAGCGGTTTTAAAATGGGACCGTTTAAGTTAATGGACCTAATCGGTAATGATATTAACTATGCAGTAAGTTGCAGTGTATATGAGCAATTAAATAAACCTGAGCGGTTAAAACCATCTTTCATCCAAAAAGAAAAAGTAGAAACCGGCAAGCTGGGAAGAAAATCGGGAGAAGGATATTACATTTACAATCAATAATTCAAAAAGCGCAATGATTTTTGTAACAGGAGGTGCAGGATTGGTTGGAGCTGCACTACTTAAACAACTACTGCATCAAAACAAAAGCCCCATCAAAGCTTTATACAGAAATCATTTCCCTCCCACACTTTCAAAAGATGAACTGGCAGAAATTCAATGGGTTAAAGGTGATGTACTGAATACTTCATTACTATATAATGAATTAAAAGGATGCAAACAGGTATATCACAGTGCTGCTATTGTTTCCTACCACAAAAAAAGAAGAGAGCAGATGTACAACATCAACATTGAAGGCACTGCCAATATGGTGAATGCTTCATTGGAAAACGGTGTTGAAAAATTTGTGCACGTGAGTTCTGTAGCAGCGATTGGCCGCATCAGAAAAGGTGAAGACGTTAATGAAGAAACAAAATGGACAGAGGAAACAAGTGGTTCGCACTACGGTAAAACAAAATATTTATCTGAGCTGGAAGTTTGGCGTGGGATAGGTGAAGGGCTCAATGCGGTAATTGTAAATCCTTCAATTGTACTTGGGGAAGCAGAGTGGGAAGTGGGTTCCACTTCATTATTTAAAAATGTATGGAATGAATTTCCCTGGTTTACTTATGGCAGTACGGGTTATGTTGATGCAATAGATGTAGCAAAAGCCATGATTGATTTGATGGAAAGTAACATCACCGCAGAAAGTTATATTTTAGCTAATGAGCACCACAATTACAAAGAAATGCTAACCAAAATTGCAAATACATTTGGTAAACAACCGCCTAAACGTGAAGCCAAACCATGGATGGGTGAAATTGTGTGGCGATTAGAACATATCAAATCACTTGTTACAGGCAAAGAGCCATTGCTCACCAAAGAAACAACACGTACGGCCCACGCAACCACTGTTTTCTCCAATGAAAAAATAAAAGCTGCTTTGCCAGATTTCACATTTACACCTGTTAATGAAACAATAGCCCGCACCTGCAAATGGCTGAAGGAATATTATAAATTAAAGTAATGAAGTGGTATCAATCACCATTGTTTATAACAGCTGTTTTATTTGTTATATATGGTGCATATCTAATGACTGATTGGGGAAGCGGGCCAATGGACTGGGGTTATTTAGCGGGAGTTGTAATATTTTCAGCCGGACTTTTTGCAGCACTTCTTCATATTATTATTAAAGCATCAATTAAAAATAAACGTATTCATTTTATTACAGAGTTAAGTATGATAGGTCTGTTTTTACTTTGGTTACTTTTCAATTCTTGAGTTTTAACTTTACTCTGGCCTCAAAATTGTTATTTTTATTCCGTCATCAACAAACATATATGAAAATAGTCCTTTCCACTATCCTCTTTTTCATCAGCATTTCTGTTTCTGCCCAATCTTCTTTTCTTATTAAAGGTAAAGTGCTTGACGACAGTACTGGCACGCCGTTGGATGGCGCTTCTGTTCTTTGTCAAAATACTACTAAAGGAACCATGACAGATAAAGAAGGTACGTTTAAAATGGATTTACCATCGGGCGGTCATATTCTTGTTATTACATATACAGGTTATGAAACTGAAAGCATCCGCATCGGTTCATCACAGGACAACAGTAATGAACTTATCATCAAACTCAAAAAGAAAGAAAAGAAAATGGAAGAAGTGGTGATACAGGTCACAACTGAAGTGCGGGATGGATGGAAGAAGTATGGCAACCAGTTTGTTGATTATTTTATCGGCACCACACCCAATGCCAAACAATGTACGATTACAAATCCTGATTCACTGCATTTCTTCTATTCCAAAAAACGTAACCGTTTAAAGGTAAAAGCCGATGAGCCAATTATAGTCATGAACTATGCACTCGGCTATAAAATTCAATACCGGCTGGATTCATTTATTTATGATTACAATACCAAATTCAGCACTTATACCGGCAATTCGTTTTATACTGAAATCGATTCAACTGAAGAACAGAAACAAATCTGGAAAAAGAAACGTGAAGATTCATACTACGGATCCCGTTTGCATTTTATGCGTTGCTACTTTGACAGCACCTTGGCTGAAAATGAGTTTGAACTGGAGCAGATTGTAACAGACAGTGTTACAGGTAAAATCAAATATATAAAACTGGAACAACCTTATGATTCGGCCATTTACAGTATTGTTGACAGTGTTGATAAAGAAGTAGCACTCTTTGGAAAATACCGTCTCACTTACAAACCCGGATCAATGGAAAAAGAATATCTGATTTCCAATAAATACTCGCTCAACTCTAAATACCAGGTTTCCACACTTGAATTTGTGAATGGATTTGTAATTAGTGAAAACGGTTTTTTTTATGAGCAAACAGAAGTAATCAACAGTGGTTACTGGGCATGGAAGATATTAGGTGATTTATTGCCATATGATTATTGGCCGGAGGATACCCGGTAAAAAATTAACAAAACCAAATTCTTTATCAATCCGTCAACTTATTAACTAATTACTTTCTTACGGATTACACACATCACAATACATCGGGTCTTCTGTTTCTTTTCCGTAGGGAAACATTTTCTTTTCTTCAAAATTGCAGTTACTGCATTTATAAATATGGGCCAATGTGCTTCGTGTAGGTGTGCCGCAGTTGCTGCAGGGCAATCCACTCACATAATCAACCACATCATAACCGGGCGCATGGCATTGCGTGCAGGATGAAAAAATTTTAATTATAAGTTTTTTGGCCGCCGTCTCAATCACGTTCATACGTGTGGGGTTGTACATGGCACGCATATCCGTTTCCACAAACAAATGACCATAGGCTTGAATAAATGTGGAGGCTTCTTTTTCCAGCATATCCCAGTCCGTAATGCCTTTAATAATAGGTGAAGTGCTTTCTTTCTCTTTTCTGATGATTAAACCATGTGTTGGGAAATGCACTTGCTCTGCAAATGCTTTTACATGCGCAAATGAACTGCATTTCTTTCCGTCAAAATTGGTTTCGGTGCTTAATTCTTTTGCTGCAATTTGCAATTGATGTTTGGCATCAACTAATACAACCAATTCTTCATCGCTACTCACAAAACCAATAAAGGGATGCAGGCCAAAGCTTCCTTCATTAGCTACAGCAAGGTCATAGCCCATTTGTTCCATTGCTGTTTTGCATTTAATAACTGCAGCATCAATTGGAGATAAAGTTCGTTCCACTTCTCCGGTAAATGTTCCAAAAGCATCTGTATTCAAAGCATCAGGCAAAACAATTTCTACACCCAATGCTTCAGTCAGCAATGGTGCAAGCACCAGCTCTTTACCATGCATCGTGGCAATCACAAGCTTTCTGCCTGCAAATAACTCTTTTATGTTTTCAGGAAATTTAAACATGAAAAACCAACAATCAAACCATAGAACAATAAGTCCTTACTTTCCCATCAACTTTTCCCACATTTCAGGAATGCGTTTTATCCAAACCAATTCTTTTTTCTTCTTCATCGCATCTTCAGCAGGGTAGCCAAAATACATTTTACCACCTTCGAGGGAAGATGGCACACCGCTTTGCGCAAGCACTACTGCATTTTCACCAATGGTTAATGTTTTACTTACACCCACTTGTCCCCATAAGACTACACCATCTTTAATATCAACCGCACCTGCTACTCCAACTTGTGCAGCAAACAAACAATTTTTACCAATCAGACTGTCATGACCAATATGCACCTGGTTGTCAAATTTTGTTCCGCAGCCAATGATGGTGTCATGCGTAACACCACGGTCTATGGTACAACCAGCACCTATTTCAACATTATCTTCAATAATCACACGTCCGCAGCTTTGCATTTTTTTGTACCAAACCGGCCGGTTCTTTTTCGTATTGTAATAAAATGCATCGCTTCCAATAACCGATCCGGATTGAATAATCACATTATTACCAATAACAGTATAATCGCCAACTGATACATTGGGTTGAATGATGCAATTTTTACCAATGATTACATGATGACCGATGAAAGCCCCGGGCATAATCACCGTTCCCTCTCCTATAATGGCAGAATCACTAATGAGTTTTGTAGCAGGAGTAAAAGGACGAAAATGATTTGCAATTTTTAAATACGCTTCAAACGGTTCATCTACTACCAGTAGTGTTTTGCCCTCAGGCACATCTGTTTCCTTGTTTATGATGATGAATGTTGCAGCAGAATTGAGGCATTTATCATAGTACTTAAGATGATCTACAAATACAAGATCGCCTGTTTCAACTTTATGAATTTCATTAATGCCTGTAGCATTACCTTCTTTATTGCCAACTACAGTTGCTCCGATTAATTCGGCAATCCATTTTACTGAAACCGGGGAAGGAAACTTCATTTCACTTTTTTTTGTTGATGATAACTGCAAAGCAAAAGACTATTTTATTTGAAACCTTAGCTCAACAATCGTCTTATTACCTGCAATTAATCAAAGGTAACATCCTTTGGCAAAGCATCAACACATTCCAAAAAACCGTTAAAAAGAGTTTGATTTGCCTGTTTTATTGTGAAATAGCACTATTCTCAAAAAATATTTATTCAGAAAAAAATGCTGTTATAACCGGTTTGATTATAAAAAAAATATACTGTTGACGCACATACAATTGCTGCGCAATGCTATAACACTAAGAATTTTTTATAAAATTAATTTTTACACACTCAGCTCAAACGCTTTGCTACAAAGCATTTACGAACAACAGTAAAAAATTCATTTTATTGAAGCTTATAAAATCAATCAATTAATATGTTTACATTTTTATTTAAAAGCATTGTATAAAGATTGTTGCACACACTTCCTTTTCCACAGCCATCAAAAAAATGTGAATAAAATAGTTAAAAAAATTTTTATTGTGGAGAAATTTATTTTTAATATTGTGCAGGGAAATTTATTTCCTGGTACTTACTAACCCATCCATCATAAAAGTCCCGTTTTCCAGCGGGATTTTTTTATTGCCATTTTGTATGCTAAAACATACTTACATTTATTAATGATTGCACAGATCAAAACATTATTGTATGATTAAATCCATGACAGGTTTTGGAAGAGCAGAAGAAGCAGCAGGCAACAAAACCTTTTTAGTTGAAATCAAAGCCCTCAACGGAAAACAGTTTGACCTTAACTTAAAACTCACTCCACTATTACGTCCTTCAGAATTTGCCATACGTAGTTTAATAGCAGAACAATTGCAGCGTGGTACCATTGAATGCACTGTTTCTTTAAAAGAAAATGGTGGCAGC
>JBKCJY010000079.1:0-2769 GCA_046301455.1 Chitinophagaceae bacterium
TAAGCCAAGTGGTACACTCATCCATTTGTGAAGACTGGTTCCATAATAATCACAATGTAAATCCGGAATGGAATAACGGAAATGGGCAAACGCATGTGCCCCGTCCACCAGCACCTTTACACCCTTGCTGTGCGCCATATCGCAAATCTTTCGCACAGGAAGTATCTGCCCGGTAATGTTGATCATATGACATACCATTAACAATTTAGTTTTTGGAGTGATGGCATTGGCATAGAGCTGCACGATCTCTTCATCCGAAGCAGGATGATTGGGGATGGAAATGACCTTGTTGATAACTCCATGTCTTTTAGCCACCAGTTTAAACATGTCGAGCATGGCGCCATAATCCTGTTCCGCCATTACAGCTTCATCACCCGGCTGCCAATGTGTGCCACCAATAACAAGGTCCAGGGATTCCGTTGTATTTCTTGTGATCACTAATTCTTCATTGGAACATCCCGCAAGTACTGCCAGTTTTTCGGCCATTGCTTTATTGTCGTCAAACCTTTTTGTGCGCATATAGTAGGAACCCTGGTAATTTATTTCCCGTACATGGCTGATAAAACTTTCCAGAATTTCTTCCGGAAGAAAACAATAGTATCCATTTTCAAGGTTGATATAATCCGGTTTCAGGCGATAACCTTTTCGGATTCCTTCCCAGAAATCTTCATCAGCAGCCAGTAGTTCCGGTTGGATGTGTTCATACTTTGCTACCCATTTATCCAATTGATTGAAGGCAGGAGTAATACCAAGCAAGGATATATTTTTTAGAAAAGTTCTTTTATCCATTCCTGAATGTACAAAAATAATTTTTGCCTGGTGGCGTCAAAATAGTAATTGATTTTCTTTGTTATTGGGCCAATACTCAATGTATCACCAGCTATCTCCGGCTATCCTGAGTTGTAAACTCAGGATTTTTATAAACTCCTGTTTTTTTATCCTGTATTCAAATTCCATTCCCTCGCCGCATACGCAAATAAATAAGTAGTAACTGATTCCTTATCTATTCCTTTTCGTAACTGTTGCTGTGCCTGCCCGGTAAGTAGTTGATAATGCCTGCGCTTCCGTTCTTTGGGTAATTGGCGGTACACAAAAGAAGCCAGTTGAGAAGCTTGTTTTAGTATACCTGCTTCGTGCATGGTATTAGTAAAAGCAGGGTCTGTCTTCACCCGCTTACCTGTGAGTGAGCTTTTCTGCCTTGCCAGGTAGGTATCTTCTTGCTTATAAAAAGTAATACCACTGATGGTGCCTTTTATTTTTATAGGTCCGCTTTGCTTTGCCATGGTGCCCGTTTTCGCTCCCCACGAAAATAACAATTTAGGGCTTAGGATGCTCCTGCCTTCCCTGCAGGCTGCTTCCCGTATGCTTCCTGTCTGCTCCCACCATAAAGCGTTCAGGGTGCATCCCTGGGCCCTGTTTACATCATGCCGGCATTTAGCTTGGGTTTTATGCCATTCCTGTCACAGGTAGTAAACCAAACGGGTTCATTTTTAAATGAATCCGTTTATAATTGTACATCCAATTATTTTGGCCCTGCCAATAAGCAATAACAAACAGAAAATCTTTCTCATGTTCATAAGTTTTAGAAATTAAAAAAAATTAAGACAGCTTCCGTTTGAGCAGAATCAGAAAATTGTGGAGTAGATAGTTTTTGTGGGGTATAATAAAGTAGAACAATTGAAAATAGAATCAAAGCTATTGCTTAAAATTACTTAATGATATTACTCAGTTGTTTATTTAAATTAAACTCAACTCTTTTTTATGTGCAGAGAAATACAGGCATAAAAAACTGCTGCTAAAAAGCAGCAGAAAAAAATAAAACATTATTGTTAGTTAGAAACTTTGCAATTATACCGCTAATCTTTTTACACGTACAGCACTTGTACCTCTGGGTCCCATTTCCACTTCAAACTGCACTTTATCTTTTTCGCCGATGGGCTCCAGCAAACTGTTTACATGTACAAATACACTTTCCTGCGTTTTCAAATCTTTAATAAAGCCATAGCCTTTTGATTCATTAAAGAACGTAACAGTGCCGCTTCGTATTAAATCAGCAGGATCAATAGCCTCAGGCTTTGGTACACCAATTTCAATATCTTCAAGCTTAAACTTCTTTGCTTTTTTCGGATCGGGTGGAGTAGATGAAAGATTGCCGTTTTCATCAATATAGGCAATCATATCATCAAAGTTTTTACCCTGTGCATCTTCTTTGCGTTGTGCTTTTTTTTCAGCTTTTTCTTTTTTCTGCTGTTGCTTTTTTTTCTCCCGTTCTTTTTTGTTCCAGGTTTCTGCCATATTTATTAATAATTGTTTTGATGAATAAAAGCTGCAGGGCAGCTTATCTGGAGAAAAAATGATGAGTGATTTCAGCAGATGGCCTAAAGGTAACTCAAATGGATATGCTTTTGTTAATGCATCAGTCCTTTCTTTTCACATTGTGCATTATTTAATGTGCATCAAAACAAATTAGGACGCATGGGTTTAAAAGTGTAGCTTTGTCTCTCTTACCGTTAGTACTCCCTCTGTTTGTGATCTTTCTCAAATATTGTGACACATAACCTAAGGCAGATAAAGTATCAGTTGTTTCTGATAGCCTTATCACAATTTTTAATATAAAATATAAATCGTGAATTTTAATGAACTACAGCTCATTGAGCCTGTGTTACAGGCCCTGAGCAAAGAAGGCTACACTACGCCTACACCCGTACAAGAACAAGCTATTCCTGCTATTTTACAAAAAAGAGATTTACTGGGATGTGCCCAAACAGG
>JBKCJY010000080.1:0-3471 GCA_046301455.1 Chitinophagaceae bacterium
TATCCACCATTTCACAGGTTCCCATCACACTGTATCTTGCATTCACAAAGGAAAAAGGAAAGGCTAACTTTTAATGAAAACAGAATGGCTGAACTTTCAATTATCGTACCCGTTTATAATGAAGCAGAACATATCCTGCCATTCTATTATGAACTGAAAAAACATACACCCAGAGACATTGAGTTAATTTGGGTGAATGATGGCAGCACAGACAGTACGGCTGCCGAAATAGAACAACTTATTAATCTTGATGCACGCATTAGATGCATTTCGCTTACCCGGAACTTTGGCAAAATTGCTGCTGTTTCAGCAGGCATTGACTTTGCCCTTGCACCAAACATCATAATAATGAGTGGCGATTTAAAAAACCCACCTTCAGTTATTCCCAAATTACTGGCAAAAATTGAAGAAGGTTATGAAGTTGTTACTGCAATATCTAACAATCATTCAAAAGTGTTTTGGGGCCAAAAGCATTTGCTTAATGGCTATTATAAACTCCTGGATATTATTGCTCCAGATAGAAATAATAATAATATTACCCTATTCAGGGCATTGAATGCAAAAGTTTCAGAAGGAATAAGACAGGTAAAAGAAAGAAATCTTTTTCTGAGCAATTTCTTTATATGGTCTGGTTATAAAACAGCAACAGTTCAATATTACTGTGCTAAATGTGGTAAAACTGATAAAAAATACTCTATTGCAAATTTAAAGAAAGAAACGGCCATAGCACTTCAACAATTAAAGCCCGGTGTTTATAAATCATTGATGGTTGCTGCATCAGCCACCATGTTAGCAACTATTTATAATTTGAATACAATTGCTTCTTCAGGCAAAACATCAATAACTCTGGTTTCAATTATTTCTCTTGCATTGTTTGCAGTATCAGTTTTTCTGTTCTGGAAAAGCAGGGTTCAGCTTTCAAAAAGCAGACAAACAGAGAATGCTATAAAAACGCCTAAATACTTAATTAAAGATGTGATTGAACAGGATGATAATTATTACGAAATGAGTTATGAGTTGATAAAGCACTAAAAAAATCTAATAAAAAAGCGGTTCAAAATTGAACCGCTTTTTTATTGAACAGTTATTAACGATTACCTCATCAGGTACATTTTGCCATAACCTTTATTAAAGTACATATCCGTTTTATCGCCTGTAGCTTTAAATTGCTCAAGTCCCTGGCCGTTTAAGTTTGTAATAACCCTGTACAAATAAATTCCATTTGCCAGTTTATTTCCATACTGATCGGTACCATCCCATTTGTATTCTGTAATATTCCTTCCTATTCTGATAGGACCAAGCTCTTCTTTTGTAATTTCCCTCACCACTTTACCTGTAACTGTTAATATTTGTATGCGTATATTTTGGGGCACTTGAGAGCCTGTTAATGTAAATACAAATGCAGTTGAGGTTGTAAATGGATTGGGATAATTTAGCATATTTGAAATCATGGGCTTATTAATAACCTGGAAGCCTACATTATATTCCAGTTCGCCGGCTTTATTTCCACTTCTGTCGTTTCCTGTAACCATAAGTTCGTAATCACCATCAACAACAAAGTTTGGATAAAGGTCAACTGTTGCAGTATTGTCACCATTATTTAAAGTTGAAGGCGTAAACCGTGCTGAGTCAGTGCCCAATTTATAATCTCGTATTACAGAAGGGCTACCGGGATATTTAATTCTTACTTTTAAACCAGCCGTATCATTCAAAGCCATAAACCTGCTGTCATCCTTAAGCTTAATAAGAATATGCGGTTTGGATGAAACAATATCTCTGTTAAGAATATGTACGCCATCAAATGTTACATCCATCCACGGATTCGTTTTATCACCTTTTACATAAAAATATTTGTAAAGGAAGTTATTAAACAGGTATTGCTCCGGTTGATCAAAGTCTGGGTTCACCATTAAGTATAACAGGTTTTGACCTTCGAGGTTTTTAGTATCAATTGTATACGAAACTACCAGCGAATCACCCACAAGCAATGGTTTCTTTTTGGGTAGTAAGATTTCTGTAGGTACAAAATTCTTATCTGTTATAACTAATTTTAATTTAAGACTATCAAATGCAGTTTCACTGATATTTCGGAAGGCAACTGAAAAATTCAACGGCTCTCCTAAATCCAATGTATCCTTGCCAGTAAGTGTGATATTAGGTGAAATGGCCCCTTCTGGATATGGAGAACCTGTAACTCTCCAATACTGCAATTGGAATGGAGTAAGTGTAGTTTCGTCAGCACAATACATCTTCATCTTTAGGAACGGAAAAGCAGAAGTATTAATGAAAGATAAGGACGTGTCTTTTGCATTTCTGATTGTTGCCAGTTTAAACTCAGCGCCAGAAACTGTTTTACCAAACAACTCAAAATATACTGTATCATTTGGTTGTTGACCGCCATTAAATATACCGTCCCATTTGAAATTCTTCCATTGCTTTGATGGACCCATCCATGGTGATTCCATATACCCCTGAAATAGTTTTGCAGGTACATCTACAACTACATCAATATAATCACTTTCTTTTTCGCCAATAAATTGCCTTACAAATTGAGGATTTCCTTTTTCATAAAGAAATGCAAATGGAAGATTCTTAGTGAATTTGTCAATATCTGTTAGCCCGGCATTTTTCATTACATGATAAATACTGTTACCGGAACCATAAGTAAGTGTATCATTTTGCCAATGCTGTATAAACGCTGTATTAGGCCCTACAAATCCACCTCCAACTCCAGTTCCCTGATTAATAATAATAACAATAGAACCATTAGGTATTGAGTCCTGAAGAAACGTTCTCGCACTATTTCTTTGAATCGCATTACCCATTTCATACTCAAAATACTTACGTGGTCGCCCAAGACACATTGGATCCAAGCTTCCAAATCTGCCGCCAGGTGCATTTACCCATGTTTTCAATGTTTTTGGATCAAATACATAAATAGAAAACACATTAAAGTAACAACGCCAGCTATCGACTACTTCTAAATCTAAAAACACATAGTTGTGAATACTTCTGAAATATGGGAATAATCCGGTTTTAATTGAGATCTTCCTGTTCACTGTTTTAAAGTCGAAAGAACGGGAAGCACTATCCAGCAGCAGATCAGAATAATTATTTGGGCTAAACTGGAAGTAATGTGATTGATTATACCCTGTATCTGTAGCATTTCTATAAACAAAGCTGCTACTGTTCCAGATAATCTGAGAAGTTACTTCTGGCCGAATTCCAACAAGCCAGTAATAAAACGTATTTTCAAGAAAATTGATTCCGGATGGTTTAAATGAGATAGAACCACCTACAGAACTTACAGAGTCGATTTTTTTGAATGAAGAATTGAACTTTTGCGTGGTATCAATTTCAAAATAATACTTTCTAAAAGTTCCAAGTGGATTTGCAGTTGAGCCGTAATAAGTAATATTCTGTTTGTTGATGATACTATATTTATAAGGATATGCTGGACGTATCTCATCC
>JBKCJY010000081.1:0-16447 GCA_046301455.1 Chitinophagaceae bacterium
CAGTTCAATTGTTTGTAAAATTTCATTTAATCCTTTAATGGCTTGTGCTGCTTCTTCTTTAGTCATCAAACCAACTTCACCGAGCATGGTTACATGTGCAATAGAGCCTTGTACATCATATTTTGCAAGGAGCAGATCAAACTCTTTGTCACGACCAACTGTAAATTGTTCTACAAGCTGTGAAGTGGAAGTGTTTTCTTTTTGCCAGAGTTTCATAACAGAACTTTGTTTAAAAGTTGAATGTACAATTCAATTCCCTCTTTTATCTCACTCAGAAAAATAAACTCATCTGCTGTGTGGCTCCGTGCACTGTCGCCCGGACCCATTTTCAAAGCCGGGAAGGGCATCAATGCTTTATCACTTGTAGTAGGTGAACCGTAATAAGTTCTTCCTAATTCCGTTCCTGCTTTTACCAAAGGATGATCCAATGGAATGTTTGTTGATTTTAATCGTGTGCTGCGTGGAGTAATTTCGCCCTGCACATTGTCTTTGATGATTTGGAGTAACTCTTCAAAACTGTATAATTCATTCACACGCACATCTACAACAAACTTACATTGTGCAGGTACAACATTGTGCTGCTTATTTTCTGTTTCAATAGATGTAACCGTAAACTTGCAAGGTCCCAGCAATTCACTGTTTTTTTCAAAACTGTAGCTTTTAAACCACTCAATATCTTTCATCGCTTTATACAATGCATTCTCACCTTCATTGCGTGCTGCATGACCTGCTTTTCCAAGTACAACACAATCGAGCACCATTAAACCTCTTTCAGCAACCGCCATTTGCATTTTTGTAGGTTCACCAACAATTGCACAATGAATCTTTGGTAAATGAGGTAACGTCATTTCAATGCCACCTGTACCACTTATTTCTTCTTCAGCCGTTGCAGCAATTGCAATATTGTATTTTAAGTTTTCCTGCGGATAAAAATGCAGAAAAGCAGCAATCAATGAAACCAAACATCCACCCGCATCATTACTTCCAAGTCCAAATAGTTTTCCATCTTTCTCAATTGGTTCAAATGGGTTGAGTGTATATCCTTTATTGGGTTTAACAGTATCGTGATGTGAGTTGAGCAGAATGGTGGGCTTGCTTTCATCAAAGTACTTATTCACTGCAACTATGTTATTACCAACCCTGGCGGCAGCAATTTCTTTGATTGCAAAAAACCTTCCAATGATGGCAGCCGTTTCACTTTCTTCTTTGCTGAAAGAAGGCGTACTGATGAGATGTTTCAACAATTCAACAGCTTCAACATACAGTATGTTTACTTGCTCACTCATTAATAATGGTTGTTCCTTTTTTTCCTTGCACCTGTTCATGCAGTTCTTCAGCTTTGCCAATGATCACTTTATGTACACCGCTGAATACTGCAGCAAAAGCATTATCTAATTTAGGCAGCATGCCAGCAAAAATTTTACCCTGTGCTTTTAGCTGTTCATATTTTACCGGGTTGATGAGCGGAACGACAGAAGCATCATCATTCACATCCAGCAACACACCGGCTTTTTCAAAACTGTAAATAAGATTCACATCAAATAATTTACTCATTGCCTTAGCAACTTCCTGTGCAATTGTATCAGCATTGGTGTTGAGCAATTGTCCGTTACCATCATGCGTAATAGGTGCCAGCACAAGAGCTTCGTTGATCTGTAAAAGTGTGTGTAACAGTTCGATGTTCACTTCATCTATATCACCCACGAATCCATAATCAATAGCAGCAGAACGTTTATGGGCTTTTATAATATTGCCATCTGCACCACTTAAACCTGTAGCATTACAATTGAACGATTGCAGTTGGACTACAATGTTTTTATTGATGAATCCTGCATACACCATCGTTACAATCTTCAATGTTTCTGCATCAGTTATTCTTCGTCCATCAACCATCTGTTGCTGAATGCCCATTGCTTCAGCTATTCTTGTTGCAAGTTTACCACCACCGTGTACCAATATTTTTTTTCCTTCCAGTAAAGCAAATGACTGAAGGAATGATGAAAGCTTGGCTTCATCATCTATAATATTCCCTCCAATCTTAACAACGAATAATTTATCCATTTGCTTTCAGTATTTCACTTAAAACGGCCTGTGCTGCCCAAACACGATTGCTTGCCTGCTGTGTTACAATACTGTGCTGGCTGTCCAGTACCTCATCACTCAACTCAACATTTCGTCTTACCGGTAAACAATGCATGATGCGTGCATTATTTGTATTCTTTAATTTGTTCTCTGTGAGCATCCATTCCGGATCGTTGCAGTAAATTTTTCCATAGTCAGTATATGTACTCCAGTTTTTTACATACACAAAGTCTGCGCCTTTCAAAGCTTCTTCCTGGTTGTGTGTAATCGTTGCGCCTCGTGTAAACTGTTGATCCAGTTCATAATCCTCCGGATGTGTAATTACAAACTCTGCTTTATCCCATGCGTTGATCCATTGCGCAAAGCTGTTAGCTACACATTGAGGAAGTGGTTTAATATGTGGAGCCCAGGTTAATACAATTTTAGGTTTACGATTAACAATTTCTGATTGTTTTAAGTATTCCGTTATTGTAAGAATATCTGTTAAACTTTGTAATGGGTGTAATGTTGCGCTTTCCAAACTTACAACGGGAACGCCAGCATACTTAATGAATTGTTTGATGAACATTTCGCTGTAATCATCATCTTTTATTTTTAGTCCGGGAAATGTACGGATAGCTAACACATCAAAATAATTACCCAGAATAGGTGCGGCATCTTTCACATGCTCCACACTTGTACCGCTCATGATGGCTTCTTCTTCAAACTCCCATGTCCAGCCTTCGCTGCCAACGTTGAATACGATGGGTTGCATACCCAAATTCTCAGCTGCAATTTGTGTGCTGAGGCGTGTACGCAAGCTGGGATTTAAAAAGATCAAGCCTATACGTTTGCCTGCTCCTGATGCTTTATCGGCAAAGGGATTGGCTTTGTATGCAAGCGCTTTTTGCACCAATGCATCAATATTATTTACATCATGAACGGAGATGAATTGCTTCATTTAAAACAATTAACTATTAATATTTTCAATTTCTTCTTTCAAACAATCAATAAACATCTCAGCATCTTTTTTCTTCAACGCCAGACTTGGGAGCAAGCGAATGACATTTGGCTTTGCTTCACCTGTAAATATTTTTTGATTGAGAAGGAGATTCTTTTTTAAATCTTTCAAGCGATCGGGTACATCAAATCCAATCATTAATCCTCTGCCTCTTACATTTTCTATTCCATCAATTTGCTCTAATTGTTCTTTTAAATATTTCCCCATCATTACTGCATTACCCATCAGCTTTTCTTCTTCCATTGCTTCCAACACAGCCAATGCGGCTGCACAAGCGAGATGATTACCTCCAAACGTAGTGCCCAGTTGAAAATGTTTGGGTTTGATATGCGGCGCAATGATAAGGCCGCCAATGGGAAATCCATTACCCATGCCTTTTGCCATTGTATAAATATCTGCATTCACGCCAGCATAATCATGACTGAAAAACTTGCCGCTTCTTCCGTAGCCACATTGTACACTATCGGCTATGTACACAGCTCCGTGCTTATCACATAAGCTGCGTATCTTTTTGAGAAAAGAATTTTCAGCAAGATTAATACCGCCAACACCCTGGATACCTTCAATGATAACCGATGAAATTACATCGCCCTGTGTATCAAATGTTTCTTGTAATGCTTCTTCGTCATTAAAAGAAAGAAAGATCACATTCTCTGTTTCATTAACCGGTGCGATGTAATTTTTATTATCCGTTGCACTTACTGCCAATGATGTTCTGCCATGAAATGCTTTACTAAAGGCAATTACTTTTTTTCTGCCGTTATGAAAGCTGGCGAGTTTGAGTGCATTTTCATTCGCTTCTGCACCACTGTTACAGAGAAAGAGTTGATAGTCTTCTTTGCCACTTATTTTTCCCAGCTTTTCTGCCAGTTGTTGCTGAATAGGAATCTTAATAGAGTTGGAATAAAAAGCAATTTGATGCAACTGCTCTTCTATTCGTTTTACCCAGTGTGGATGTGTGTGACCGATGCTTATAACAGCATGGCCTCCATACATATCTAGATACTGATCACCTTTATCATCCCACACATATGAGCCTTTGGCTTTAGTGATAGTGATGTTGTTGATTGGATATACGGCAAATAAATTCATGTTGTTGTTTTAGCCACATAAAAAACATTGTTGTTTTTTATGCAGTCATTTAAAAATAATTTGCTTTCAAGTTTAGCCCTGTTGTTTCATCAATACCAAACATCAGGTTCATATTTTGAACAGCCTGTCCGCTTGCACCTTTCAGTAAATTATCAACCGCCGAGTGTACGACTAACTGCTCACCCACTTTTTCTAACTGTATCACACATTTATTTGTGTTTACCACTTGTTTTAAAAAAACGGGTTCATTGGTTACATGTGTAAACGGATGTCCTTTATAAAAATCTTCATACAATGTACTCAGTTCATTTAAACTTTTATCAGTTTTCAATTGTGAACTGATAAAAATACCTCTTGTGAAATCACCCCGCCATGGAACAAAGTTTACAGCAATGTCTGTACCAGGCTGAAGTTGCACAAGTGATTCACCTATCTCTCCCAAATGCTGATGTGTTAGTGTTTTATATGCCTGTATGTTATTAGCCCGCCAACTGAAGTGTGATGTAGCAGCTAAACTTTGCCCGGCGCCTGTGCTTCCAGTAATACCGGTTGTGTACACTTCACTCAATAATCCTGCTTTTGCCAATGGTATTAATCCGATTTGAATGGAAGTAGCAAAACAACCGGGATTGGCAATATTATTTGCGATTTTAATTTGTTCTTTATTCAATTCCGGTAAACCATAAACAAAGTTTCTATTTCCCAATACTGCATTTTGCTGCAACCGGAAATCATTGGCTAAGTCTATCACCTTTACACTATCCTCAATCTTGTTCTCTGATAAATATTTTTTTGATTCACCATGACCCAAACACAGAAACAACACATCAATATCATTTGAAGTATCAGCAGAAAAAAACAATTCTTCTCCCACTAAATCCTGATGTACAGTTGAAACCAACTTGCCTGCATTGCTTCTGCTATGAATGAATTTAACCTCAACTGCAGGATGATTGATGAGTAAACGAATTAATTCACCGCCTGTATAACCTGCGCCACCAATGATGCCAGCTACTATTTTTTTTGTACTCATTGTTTTTGATTTTCTTCCTGAACGGAATTCCAGATTCTTGTTTGATTTCCAAATATGGTACTGAAGCCACGTACATCTTCACCTGTATAACCGCTGTTCATTTCACCATACTTTCCAAACTTGCTGCTCATTAAATCAAACTTGCTTTCAATGCCTTCAATCATAAAACGATACGGCATAAGTTGTACAAACACAGTACCCGTTACGTTCTGCTGACTGTTTTCAAAATAGGCTTCAATATCTCGCATTACAGGATCCAATATTTGTCCTTCATGCATCCAGTTACCATAGAACTGTGCCAATGTATCCTTCCATTGTAATTGCCATTTGGTGAGGACATGTTTTTCCAGAGCATGATGTGCTTTTAAAATAACCATTGGTGCAGCTGCTTCAAAGCCCACACGGCCTTTAATACCAATGATAGTATCTCCGACATGAATATCTCTTCCAATAGCAAACGGACCAGCTATCTTCTGTACCTCTTCTATTGCATCAGAAGGATGATTGAATTTTTTTCCATTAACAACATACAACTCGCCTTTTTCGAAACCAAGTGACAAGCCTTCTGCATTTTGCTTCGTGCACTGTGTGGGCCATGCTTCTTCCGGCAACATCCCTTTGCTATTGAGTGTTTCTTTGCCGCCTACACTGGTACCCCACAAACCTTTATTGATACTGTACACTGCTTTTTCAAAGTTCATCGCTACACCCTTGCTTTTGAGATAAGCAATTTCTTCTTCACGGCTCAATTTCATATCACGGATGGGAGTAATGATTTCAACGCCGGGCAGCATGATATTAAAAATCATATCAAAACGTACCTGGTCGTTGCCCGCTCCGGTGCTGCCATGTGCAACAGCTACAGCAGTTAGTTTCTTTGCGTGTTCAGCAATATGCAATGCCTGCACCAAACGTTCTGCACTCACACTTAGAGGATAGGTATTATTCTTTAAGCAATTGCCAAACACTAAATATTTAATAATGCGTTCATAGTACCCTTTTACCGCATTAACAGTAGTATGTGTTTTTACACCGAGTTTATATGCATGTGATTCGATGCGTTTCAACTCTGCTTCATCGAAGCCGCCGGTGTTAACGATGATGCTGTGCACTTCATATCCTTTATCATCGCTTAAATATTTTGCACAATAAGTGGTATCAAGACCACCGCTAAAACCGAGTACAATTTTGTTTGACATGTATATTATAATTGAATAAAGTTAAGAATGTAAAAGAGTGGTTCTCCCCTTTTCTTTCACCGAAAGAAAAACTTACAAAGCAATCTTCGATTACAAAAGAAGTAAAATAGAAGCTCAACTTTCGGTTACACAAAATCAAAAATGAAAAAAATGATGCAGCTGTTTCTTTGTTTTATTTTCTCCGCCGCCATTAGCTTCTTTATCTTTTCGTCGTAGTGCCTTAATAAATTTCCATTCTTTAAAACGCAAGAGCCGCTCCAATCCACTTTTATTTTCTTCAAAAAATTGTTTGGTTTCTTCAGGCTCGTAATGATCTGCAGGGTCATACAACATGGCTGTGCACATACAGTTCTTGCGCTCCTTACTCATGAGAATATCATAATTCACACAACTTTTACAGCCGGCCCAAAACTCTTCATCCTGTGTCAGCTCGCTGTAGGTAACTGGTTCATAACCTAAGTCAGAATTTATTTTCATAACAGCAAGGCCTGTTGTTAAACCAAAAATTTTTGCTTCGGGATACAATTGTCTGCTCAGCTGAAATATTTTTTCTTTGATCTTTTTGGCAACTCCGCTTTTGCGGTAAGCAGGCGAAACAATTAAACCACTGTTGGCTACAAATGCACCATGGCTCCATGTTTCAATATAACAAAAGCCGATCCACGTGCCATCGCTTAAATGAGCAATGACAGCTTTACCTTCTTTCATTTTTTCAGCAATATATTCCGGGCTTCTTTTAGCGATACCTGTGCCACGTGCTTTAGCGCTTTCTTCCATTTCTGTGGTAATGGTTTCGGCATAATGAACATCAGCGCTGTTGGCTACACGTATAATGATTTCCTGATTTTGCATGACTGTTAAATGCTTATTTAAAAGCGGATAACCAATCCTATGAAAATTAATTTCGGGGGAAAACGTTCACTGACAGGGGCCATGGTGAAGGGCTCGTCCTGTCAGAAACCACGTCGGGGTTGAGGAGAAAAAACAACTAAACCAGCTGTGCTGTTACCTGCACTTAGTGTTGTGGTTGTTTGATATGTATTATTATATTTCACTTTTGTGAATTATGAATCACAAAAGTAATTGTTTAAATGATAAAACACATATAAAATTTTTGTTGCCAACAAGTGTTGAATCCAGCTATTACAACATAATACATATTATCATGTAGCCTCGTTTCATTATGAAGTAAGCAGCAAGAGAAATGATTACTAATAAAATGAAATAAAGATGAGCGGGAACTACATGTGCTTTACTTAAGGAGCCAATCTTTCAATATTCCAGTTTCCTTCGTCTGTTAAAGAATACAAGATCCTATCGTGCATGCGGCTTGGCCGGCCTTGCCAGAATTCTATACGTTGTGGTTTAACTCTATAGCCTCCCCAATGTGGTGGCTTAGGAATGTGGCCATGTTTAAACCGCTCAGTATAATACTCAAAGGTTTCCTTAAGCCATTCCTTACCGGCTACTACCATACTTTGTGGTGATGCCCATGCGCCTATTTTGCTTCCATTTGGACGGCTGTCAAAATATTCAACACTTTCTTTCATAGATATTTTTTCAGCAACACCATTGATGCGTACTTGTCGCTCCAGTTCCTTCCAGAAAAACAGTAAGCAACAATTAACGTTGAAATCAAGTTGCTTGCTTTTAGCACTGTTATAATTGGTAAAAAATACAAAGCCTTGTTCATCAAATGCTTTCAAAAGAACTGTTCTTGCCTCAGGCATTCCATCATGTCCTGTGGTAGCCAAGGTCATAGCATTCATCTCAAGTATCTCAGATTTTGCAGCATCATTCCACCAGTGTTCAAACTGTTGAACAGGAGACGCTGCTACATGATCTTCATTAAGGTCATGCATTGTATAATCTTTTCTCAACTGTGCTATTTCCTGAGGAGTCATTTGCCGAAAGTATTAGAAGGGCAAAGATAGCTAACTGTTATATTACAGGTTCCTTCATTGCATTTAAAAATGAAGCCCCTTTTTCGAAAGCTGGTTTGTTGATAGGCAAAAGTTGATGATATTTTCCCGGCAATACTTTTTTGAATGCTTCCAATATAGATTGAATTTTTACAACAGGCTTCTTTTGCAGGTAAGCGCCAAGAATGATCATGTTCATGATTTTTGTATTCTTAAGCAACATCGCTTCGGTTTTGGCAATAGAATCTTCAACAACAAATACTACTTTGTAATTGAACATTTCTTCTACCAGTTCCATTTGCAATTGTTGTGCCGTTTGAATTACGACGTTCTTTAATTGCCTCTGCTGCAATTGTTCACAAACATAAATGCCTACACCATCATCAGAACGAAGTGTATTGCCAATGCCAAAAAGAAGAATAGGGAGCATGTTATTTTGTTTCCTGCTCCGGTTGTGTTACCTGCACACTCAAATCAAACGGCACTTTCATTTGAAAGCCCACATTCTCATCTAATGAATCATCCAATGTATCAATACCGTAGCGGATTTTCTTTACATCATCGTATACCAACGTTCCAAATACTCTGTCCCAAATTGAAAAACTATTGGCAAAATTCATATCTGTCCATGGACGTTTGTAATGATGATGAAACTTGTGCATATCAGGCGACACAAACACTAATCCAATTGTTCTGTCCAGCCACTTGGGTAATTGAATATTCGCATGATTAAAATATGTAAACAACGCCTGAAAACTTCTGTGCATAAAATACAAACCAACCGGAACACCCATGAGCACCACACCAAGAATCGTAAAGCTTTCACGTATAATCCATTCGCCGGGATGATGTCTTGTACCTGTACTCACATCTACATGTGTATCGCTGTGGTGCACTACATGAAAGCGCCACAAGAATTTTACTTTGTGCAATAAATAATGTGGAATGTATTGAGCAAACAAATCCATGATGAACAATGTAAAGAGCACCTTGGCCCATAATGGAAATGCAACCCAGTTCATCAATCCAAAGTCATGGCTGGCCGCCCAGGTAGCAGCTGCTACTGTAACAATACCCAGAACTAAATTCACAATAAACGAAGTGAGTAAAAACACAAGATTAATTCCGGTATGACGTAGTTTATTATATTTCCTATCAAAACTTATTTGTGGAATAATGTATTCAATCAACCAGAAAAAAAGCAACGGTATTACAATTGTTATCAACCGTTGAATTGGTGTTACATGATTCCAGAATTCCACAAAACGTTCAAGCATATGTAATTGTTTTATAAAGGAAAGTTACAAATAAAACTATCGGGAGATGCGCATGTGTTGAATAACATTTCCTGTTTTTATTCTTTTTCTGCAACATCAGAAATCTGATTCTTATCAAACTCATGCCCGCAATCAAAACAATGATATACCTGGTGCGGCGCCATTGCAAAATCACCAAGCAGAAATGTAGTAATAGCACTAAGCCAATTACTTGCCTTACGGTTGGTAACAATATATTCCACATTCAATGAGTTGCATTTTGGGCAGGCCATTGCTTTGTGCTCTTTGTTTTTCATGATACGAAGCAAATCTATGGCACGTTCAGCCTGTGATTCATGCACCATGAGTTTAATACCTCCGATAGCATTGGTTAGAATAGGGTCAATCGTCACTGTGTTTTCATCTTTCAACCAGCAATTAATACCATCTTCCTGCAAATGCATCTGGCAAAGATGGGCATCCATGTAGTTGGTAAAGGTGGTAAGGTGAACGTAGCTCATATACATCTAAATTAAAAAATCCCGCCATTACAGCGGGATTCAATTTTATACTTCAGATTTTTTTATTGATTCAGCATCAGTGGCATTACAAGCATCAGCACATCTTCGCCTTCGTTTTGCTCGGTAGGCTTAATCAATCCTGCTTTTGTAGCAGTGCTTAATTCCAGTTTTACTTCATCTGTTTCCACGGCACTCAGCATCTCCACTAAAAACTTGGCATTGAAAGCAATCTGCATATCTTCTCCGTCGTAAGAACATTTCATACGTTCGTTTCCTTCAAAACTAAAATCAACATCCTGTGCAGCCATTTGCAATTCACTGCCGCTGATGCTCAGTACCACCTGGTTGGTGCTCTTGTTACTGAACACACTCACACGACGCAGTGCACCCTGAAAATCATTACGGCCTACAATCATGCTGTAAGGATTATCAGCAGGAATCACCACTTTATAATCAGGAAAGCGTGCATCAATCAACCGGCACACCAACTCTGTTGTACCGTGCACCACAAATAAATGATTGCTGTTGTAGGAGAGCGTAATCTCATCCATATTATCAGGCAATGCTGTTTTCAATAAGTTCAATGGCTTCTTGGGAACAATGAAGTTCTCTGCTTTGGGGCAGCTCACATCAGTACGTTTGTAACGTACCAAACGATGTGCATCTGTTGCAACAAATGTTAATCCCTTTTTATCCAGTTCAAAATACACACCCGTCATAGCAGGTCGCAAATCATCATTGCTCACTGCAAACAACGTTTTATTGATGGCATGTACCAGTACACTTGAAGTAGTTGTAAAACTGGTAGCATCATCTGCAACGGGTTCCTTGGGAAAGTTATCAGGATTTTCGCCCATCACTTTATACTTACCGCTGTCGCTGGTGATTTCAATCCCAAAGTTTTTATCAATATTAAACGTTAATGGCTGATCAGGTAAATTCTTCAACGTATCCATAAGGATGCGTGCAGGAATACAAACACGGCCACTGTCTTTGGCTTCAATATCCATATGAATTTTCATTACCGTTTCTAAATCGGTGGCAACTACGGTAAGTTTGTTCTTATTGATTTCAAACAAAAAATCTTCCAAAATAGGAAGTACAGTATTGGCATTAATTACACCATTGATTTGCTGCAGTTGTTTGAGTAAGGCTGATGAGGAAACAATAAACTTCATGGTTCTAATCTGATTTGCGTTGGAAGGTAATTAAAAAATGGCTTCTAACCCGTGCAAGATAAGGGTTAAATTATCAACTTTATCTTACTGACCTTTTCGTTTTCTCTTTCCGCATTCAGGTGCGCCTGCGGCATTACAGACTAGCCGATTTGGGTGTTGATAAAAATGCCATCTGCCTGTAAAAGCTGCCCGGTTTTCTTGTTAAAAAACCATTTTCCAGGGAGTAAAGCTGAAAGCCCTTTTGTGCAAAGTATTCAAGCACTTCGTTAAAAAGCCATTCGTTTTGGTAAAGCGGCACAAGTGACATTTCCAATTGAAGGATCTTTATTTTTTGTAGTGACGCTTCGGCTCCTGCAAGTACATTTTTTTCAAATCCCTGTACATCTATTTTAAGCACGATGTTCTTACTGCCGGATGTAAATTAATTAAAAACGACATCCAGTTTTTTAACTTCTGTCTCCTGTTGTGCTATAAATGCTGACGAGGGGGCGCTTTGCACATGCTCAGGAAGTATGCTAAGTATTGAACTGCTTAAAGAGTTTTGAGATACGTTTATAATTACCTTTTCATCTTTTTCACCCAGAGCATATTGGTTTACAATCCAGTTACCATCATGTTTTGCTGTTTTGGAAAGTTGCTGAAAAGCTTCGTTAGCCGGTTCAAAAGAAATAATACGGTTTGCGTAACCCAACTCCCGCATTTGTTTGGCATATTGCCCTGCATTGGCGCCTATATCCAGCAGGTTATCAATTTCAAAGTGATGGACGATGCTGATACGGCGTTTCAAATCAACTGCAGGGTAAGGCTTTACCTGCACACCAATCTTGCTCAAGAGTTTATTGATAAATTCTGTCATTACGTTTTTCTTGCGCAAAAATAACTACAGCGCATCAGGCAACAATATACGTCACTCTGTTTTTTACGTTGAGGAATTCTTTGTCTTTGCAAAAAAAGTTTCGTGCTTTTTTTAAACCAACTCTTTTGTACTTTCACCTTCCTTTATAAGTTTTGATTATGCTTGATAAACTATTTGGCTGGGGAAAAAAGAAAGAAGAGCCGAAAAAAAAGCAGCCTGCTATACGTTTTGGTCGTTACAGCGATAACAACAAAACGCCTGAAAAAACACAGAGCTGGGCCGATGCTGATAATCTGTTTAAAGAAAAAAAATACCAGGAAAGCATCATTGCGTTTTTTGATTACCTGCGGGATGATGCGCTGCAAAATGTAACCGCTGTGCGTAAAGAGGAGATAATTGAATTTGAATTTATACAAGGCAGCAAAGTGGTGCGTGGCCGTTGCGATGCAAATGCCCTGCATGCAGAAGTTACACTGGCACGTATGCCTCAATCATCAGTTCCTGTAATGCGCCGGCTGCTGGAGCATAATTTTAATTTGTACTACAGCCGTTATGCGATGCAAAACGATCAGCTTTGTATGCGTTTTGATACAGGCATTGAAAGCGCCAATCCAAACAAACTCTATTATTCCTTTAAGGAACTGGCTACAAAAGCTGATAAACAGGATGATTTGCTGCTGCAGGATTTTTCATCACTTCAAACAGTAGATACACTGCATGTTGAAACCATTCCGGATACAGAAAAAGAAGTTAAATACAAGTACATGCAGCGGTGGATCAAAGAATCTTTAGAGATGGTTGAATCACTGGATGCAGATAAACTAAGTGGCGGTATTGCACACCTACTTTTAAATCTTGCATATCGTTTAGATTATTTAATTGTGCCCGAAGGAAACTTGTTGTTTGACCTGGAAGATATTGTAGCCAAATATTTTGCAAAAGATGAAAAGCCTGTGACTGAAAAAAATAAAGCCATGGTGGCGGCTTTCAAAACCTTTCAGCAAAAAACAAAAGAAGAAGTATTTCCTTATCTATTCCGCAGCAAACACACATTTGCTATTACAGTGCCACAAACACAAAAAACAATTGCTGATACCATTTTTGGTGCCAATCAAAATATGATTTGGTTTAGAGAAAATAAATATCCGCAGGTAGCACAGCAGGTGAGTGAATATGGGTTGAGTTATTGTCAGTATAATTTCAGTTTACCCAAACCAATAACAGAATTGTATCACATTTTTATGATGGTGAACTACAGCAGCTTTTTTAAAGAGCTGGGTTTTACCGATGAGTTGTACAATGCACAAATCAACGAGTTTCATGCTGCACTCATTCAGGAAAAAATAAACAGCATCATGGAAACATGGCGCACAAAATATCCGCAAATCAATTTTAAATCAGAGAACCTTAAGTACGATTCACTCTTAAGCTTTACGCACTCCTTTTCATCTGAAGTGGAATTTGTAAATACTGAAGCCAAATAACCATGACAAACAAAGACATTATTGATCAATACCAGTTTGCCATTATACAAATTGCCACACAAAGCGGTACGGGCACCGGTTTTTATTTGAAGGATTATGATTTGATTGTTACCAACAATCATGTAATAGATGGCTATGCTGAGGTAACGATTGCAGGTAAGCAGTTTGATAAATTATTAAGCCGTGTATGGTACACTGATCGTAAACATGATCTTGCATTTTTACAACCGCCGCCAATGCCGGATGTTTTTTCCATTAAACTCGGCACTTATGATACAATAAAAGATGGCGACTCTGTAATTGCTATCGGTCATCCGTTTGGTTTGAATTATACAGCCACACAAGGCGTGGTTTCAAAAGCCGATCGTGTACGTGATGGATTAAAGTACATTCAAATTGATGCCGCCATTAATCCCGGCAACAGCGGTGGACCATTAGTAAATATGAATGGTGAAGTGGTGGGAGTAAACACATTCATCATTCGTGGTGGTGATAATTTGGGTTTTGCTTTACCTGAAAGTTATTTGCGTACAGCATTGGATATGTATCTGCCGCATAAAGGTGTACCTAGTACACGCTGTGCCAGTTGTGAGTTTTTGGTATTACCCGAAAATTTAGACAGTGGTAAATATTGTCCGTCCTGTGGCAGTGAAGTGCTTTTGCCCGAACTACCGAAAGAAGAATATGAACCCGTTGGAGCTGCCAAAACGATTGAAACTATTTTAAAACAGTTGGGTAAAGATGTGCGTCTTGCACGTGAAGGTGTAAATGTTTGGAGTGTAAAAGAAGGAAGTGCCAAGATTGTGATCCGTTACAATCCTGAAAATTATTTTGTTGCTGCCGATGCGTATTTGTGCCGACTGCCCAAAGAGTCACAATTCATCAAGCCTTTATATGAATACCTGCTTAAAGAAAATTACAACAGCAATGGCTTGGTACTGAGTTGTGTTAAAGAGAATATTGTCTTAAGTATGATTGTTTACGATTTGGATTTAACGCCTGATACCGGGGTAAACAGTTTTAAAAATTTATTTGAGAAAGCCGATGCGTATGATGATTTGCTGAAACATGAGTATCAATGTTTGGAAAGGGTGGAGGAGTAATTACTTATTTGCTTCCCGGATTTCTGCCAACTCTTCTTGTGTTAAACCACTGCCAGCTAAAACTGAAAGTATAAATTCTGTTTTACGTTTATTTTATGTTTCTCTTATCATTCCATTTTCAGTAAGCAAATCTTTTTTTAATTGATGAAAGTTTTAAACTAGTTGCTCGTCGTTAAGCAACGCATCCCAAAACAACAAATGATTTTTTTACTGGAAGGCTGTTTGCATAGCACACATACAAATGATGACTCATCCATTTAATTTCTTGTTCTGTTACAGGTGTAAAGTGATTGTTTTGTCTGAAAGCAAACCGGCCGGGTATAGCGGCACTACTCACATGCTCAATTGCTGCAGGAATACCTTTCGGTAATTCCAAAAACACCTCCCGGAGTTGTTCAAATTCAACTTTTCATTGAGGTTGGTATGTTTCAAGCTGTAACATTTATAACACACTTGCACCAAGCGTGAGCAAATTATTATCCGGATCCAGCAATGAAAATTCTTTTTGTCCCCATGGTTCTGTTTGCAGCGGATCATTTGGATGAATGGGCACACCGTTCTTCAAAAACGTTTCATATAAGTCTTCAATTTTATCTGTTCGTATATACACCTGCCCGTAATTTTCCAATGGATTCAACTCTTTAAAAAGAAAGAAATGAATTTCAATATCATCTTTTGAGAGCATTAAATAGGCTTCATAATCAATTCTTCCAATATCTTCAAAACCCAATTTATTAATATAATAATCTCTGGTAGCAGCTTTATCACGCATTGGCAGCTTGGGGTGAATAGCAGTGAGCATAAAAATTTGAATTTAACAAATGTAATGCTCTAAGTTGATAGGTTCGATATAAAGCAAATGAGGATAATAATATGGTTCTTTAACTAGGTTCACATGCCTGTCTGATCTTGTTGTTTCTTACCAAATTCGAGCCCCTCTATAACACAGATTCCTCCAATTTTTTGAACTATCACAATTGAGAAAAGGGTTATAACAGCGCCGCTTAAAAAGTTGTTAATTGCTACTCCTTCTCACTTTTTTCTTTGACGGCAATCATACTACTAGAGCCGGGTAATTAAGACCTTTATACAAAACTTTAAATCGTGTTACCCGATATTAAAACCATCATTGAATATGCCGCTATGGCTCCCTCTGCACACAACACACAACCATGGAAATTTAAAGTACAGGGGCATTTTATTAAAATGATTCCCGATTATTCAAAGGTTTTGCTTGTTTCTGATGCTGATCATCATGAGCTTTTTATCAGCCTTGGTTGCGCCTTAGAAAACCTAGTAATTGCATGTAGTCAACTTGGTTACAATAGTAATATTATGTACGATCTCACAGACGGAGCCGAAGAAATCCTGATTCATCTTTTTGAAGACGGGCTATCTTCCGGGCATCGTTTGTTTGAATCAATTCCAGAGAGACATGTAAACAGAAGCAATTTTCTTAATGCTGAAATACCCATTGAAGCCCTGCAGCAATTGCATAAAGTAAGCGCTTCGGACAATGTTAGCGTTTCAATGATCATTAATAAAAATCTTAAACACAAGGTTGCGGAGTTGTTGAAAAAAGCTGCCTTTGTTCAGTTTAAAAGAAAAGAATATAAAAAAGAGTTGCTTCACTGGATTCGCTTTAATGAAAAAGCCGCCCTAAACCACAAAGATGGATTGAGATATGCTTCCATGGGTTTACCGGAAGTTAACCCGGTCAT
>JBKCJY010000082.1:0-5097 GCA_046301455.1 Chitinophagaceae bacterium
TTTAAAAAAGAAATGATAACACCGCTCATTATTCTTTTTATTCTTGGTGCATTGCAGGGAGCTGTTGGTTGGATAATGGTTGCAAGTGGCCTGGTGGGTGATGCGGTATATGTAAAACCCACACGCCTTGCCATGCATTTCATTCTGGCAATGGGCCTGCTCTGTTATACATTTTGGTTTGCATTGCAACTGAAGATTGATAAAAAACAAATTACTACACACAAACCACTGCACAACTTTACACTCCTTCTTGTTGCTGTACTCATTGTGCAATTGTTATTTGGTGCACTTATGGCGGGGCACAAAGCTGCAACCGCTGCACCTACATGGCCCATGATTAATGATGCTTGGATACCTGCATCATTGTTTAAAGAAAGCCCACTGCTTATCAATTTCATAGAAAACAAAATCACCATCCATTTCTTTCACCGCAATATTGCTTATCTCTTCACCATCCTCATCATTATTTGGTATTACAGGGCAGCAAGAGTAACAGGCTCATCATTATTTACAGCTACAAGATTTATTCCGACGTTTATTACATTCTTACAAGTGTTACTCGGCATCGTATCCGTCCTCACATCGCCACAAATCATTCCCAATCATTGGCGCACATTTGAATGGATGGCACAATTGCATCAACTCGCAGGTATGTGTTTACTCCTTAGTTTAGTGTGGGTGCTGTATTTGGTGCGGAAGAAATAGTTTTGGTTACCAGCCGTTGTGCAAACGAGGAAGTGGTTTTGCGTCGCACTCTTGTACGTTCTGTTTTCCATAGCAGCGATGGTTTAAATATCATAGCCTCTCATTATATTCATCCGTTCATTTCCAAAATGCGACACCTTTTGCCATTCAAGCTGATGTCTTTTTGAAAGGCGAACCTTTTTAAAACTTTCCAAGCAGCATTTAAAACATACTTCCTATCTTATATGTTTAATCCAAACCGTTTGTAACTTCATCATCATTTAAACATGAAGAAATACCTGCTTGGCATATGGCACAGTTTTCCTGTGCAGTTGATTTTTCTGCATTTCAGAAAATATCAACTGCTGCTGCTCTTTTGGTTTTTGCTGGGCAGCGCCATCAGCGGCGGCTTTATGAATCACTTTGGTTCGGATTCATTGTTCCTTGCACCTGAATACATGGGCAAAGTTGATTTTCTAAGTGCCTTCTTTGTAGGCGCAGCCTATGGTGTATTTGTGATGAGCTGGAACATCACAACCTTCATTCTCTTTAGCAACTTCTTTAAATTTTTAGCAACTGCATCCAAGCCATTTTTGAAGTATTGTTTGAACAATGCAGGTATTCCATTGCTATTTCTCATCAACTATTTTGTGCAGCTTATTCGGTTCGACCATTTAAAAGAGCTCATGGCCACTGGCGAAATTGTTTTAATAGCTGCAGGCTTTTTAAGCGGTTTGATTTTATTCATTGCATTTTCATTCTTTTACTTTTATGGTTCAGAGCAGGTAATTTTAAGAACCTTGCGACCTGTTATTTCAAACCCACAGCAGTTTATTGAAAAATACAGACCCATTCCTGTAGTGCATCATCATGAAACCACCATCAAAGTAGATTATTTTCTCACGGGGTTCTTCAGCATACGTAAAGCAAGAAATGTAACACACTACAGTCAGGGATTTCTTGATTTAATATTCAACCGTCACAACTTTGCAGCAGTAATGGCCATTGTACTGGCTTTTTTGTTTTTGATGATTTACGGTTTGTTTCTGGATATACCTGAGTTGCAACTGCCTGCTGCCGCCAGCATCTTTGTATTCTTTTCCATCTTAATTGCAGCATCAGGCGCATTGGCTTATTGGCTGGATACCTGGAGTGTACCCGTTGCATTGATACTCGTTTTGATTTTCAATTTTCTATTTCGTTATGAATATATTGACATCCGCAATAAAGCATTTGGTTTAAATTATGAAGACCGCACCCATCGCCCCGAGTATAATTTAAAATCTATGCTGGAATTGAGTACTCCTGAAAAGATGACTCGTGACAGTTTGCAGATGATTGCCACATTAAATGCATGGAAGCAAAAACAAAAAGAAGAAAAACCTTTTCTCTATATCATCAATGTGAGTGGTGGCGGTAACCGTTCTTCTACATTCACTGTAAATGTATTGAGCCATATAGACAGTGCGTTGAATGGCACACTTATGAAAAAAACAATGTTGTACAGCGGTGCATCAGGTGGCATGCTTGGCGCAACTTATTACCGTGAACTTTACAGACGAAAACTAAAAGGCGAGCCCATTGATTTGCAAAATGCACAACACAAAACCAATATTGCCAAAGATTTACTCAATCCTATTTTCTCTGCTTATGTTACAAGAGATTTGGTAGCGCCTGCACAAAAATTTTCTGTTGGGCCTTATCGATTTGTAAAAGACAGGGGCTATGCCTTTGAACAACAGTTGAATTATAACACAGGCAATATTTTATCAGATCGTATAATCGATTATCAAACAGAAGAACGTAATGCAGCAATCCCCATTGGTTTGTTTTGTTCTACTGTAAGTCAGGATGGGCGAAAAATGATTGTATGTTCGCAGCCTGTTTCATATCTCATGCGTCCACAAAAAGATTCAGCACGTGGTATTACAGCCGAACCTGATGCAATAGATTATGGTGCTTTCTTTAAAGAGTTGAATCCATATAATCTCCGTTTACTCACGGCTCTTCGTATGAACGCCACTTTTCCTTATGTGTTGCCAAATGTGTGGTTGCCCACACATCCTATTGTGGATGTAATGGATGCAGGCCTTCGTGATAACTACGGGCAGGAAATTACATTGCGGTTTATTGATGTGTTTGATGAATGGATAAAGCAAAATACAGCAGGTGTCATCTTTATTCAAATCAGAGACAGAAAGAAAGGAGAGTGGGAAGAAGATTTTAAAGAACCCAGCATTGGTGATATTTTATATAAACCTGTTACTACACTTCAATATAATTTTTACAAAGTGCAGGATTATATGCAGGAGAGCATGGTGAGCTACAGTAAAAACAATGTACCTATCCACCGTTTCAGTTTTATTTACGAACCCTCTTCACAAAAGAAAGGTGCTGCATTAAGTTTTCATTTAACCGAACGGGAAAAGAACGATATTGCTGTATCTGTTTACAACAAGAAAAACACGGCTACACTTCAGCGTTTGCTGCAATTGCAGAAAGGAAATTAAGGAATCAATAGTCGGTGTATATCATTTAGCATAACTAACCTCACAATTTTCTTCAGAACTAAATTTAATTCAAACAAGAAATTCTGATAACTTTATTTTGGCATTTGAATTTCCATTTTGCTTGGAGAAATCAAAAAGTATACTCCAGAAACAACTGTTTCAAAAAACTGAATTAATTTAATCAACTTTATGCTTGCTGCACTAGGTTTTATAATGATTGTTGTGTTCATGTATCTTATAATGAGCAAAAAGCTGCATCCATTAACAGCACTTATTATCATTCCGATTGTATTTGCTTTAATTGGTGGTTTCGGTTCTTCAATCGGATCTATGATGCTGGAAGGGGTAAAGGCAATTGCTCCTACAGGCATTATGCTCATTTTTGCGATTCTCTTTTTTTCAATTATGACGGATGCGGGTTTGTTTGAACCAATGATCAGTAAATTATTGCACATTGTAAAAGGCGATCCGCTGAAAGTAATTATTGGCACTGCAGTCCTTGCACTTTGTGTTTCGCTTGATGGCGATGGATCTACTACATATATTATTGTAGTATCTGCAATGCTGCCGGTTTATAAACGACTTGGTATAAATCCTCTTATCTTAACCTCTATGTGTATGCTGGCAGGTGGAGTAATGAACATACTTCCATGGGGCGGACCCACAGCAAGAGTAATTACATCTTTAAATCTTGAATCATCACAGGTGTTTACACCAATCATTCCCGTTATGTTTTTTGGAGCATTTTGGGTGTTGTTTGTGGCTTGGTATTTTGGAATAAGAGAAAGAAAACGATTGGGAATTATTGATGTAGAGCACCAGCAACAAGTAGAAGACAGTATTGTAGCTGAAAACAAATCAACAAGACGGCCAAAGTTAATTTGGATAAACCTCCTGCTTACAATTATATTAATGGTTTCCTTGGTAATGAATGTACTTCCTTTGGCAGTGCTTTTTATGATTGCATTTTGTGCTGGGCTTATTATTAATTTTCCTTCACTTGATGAACAACGAGCCCGTATCAATGAACATGCGGGAAATGCAGTAGCTGTTGCTTCGATGGTTTTTGCAGCGGGAATTTTTACAGGCATACTCACAGGTACTAAAATGGTGGATTCAATGGCAGCCAGTCTGGTAGCATTGATACCAGAATCAATGGGGCCCAACTTTCCTGTAATTACAGGTGTAACAAGTGTGCCGTTTACTTTTTTTATGAATAATGATTCTTATTATTTTGGTATTGTTCCGGTTTTGGCAAAAGCAGCCGCTGCATTTGAAATTAACAGTGCTGAAATGGCAAGAGCTTCCTTATTGGGGCAGCCTGTTCATCTGTTAAGCCCTTTGGTTCCATCAACTTATTTATTAACAGGTATGGCAGGTGTTGACTTTGGCGACCATCAGCGCTTTACACTTAAATGGGCAATAGGTACTGTTTTAGTAATGCTTATTTTTTCTATACTTACAGGAGTTATTGGTTTAAGAATATAAAAGCTAGTTTGTTTAAGGAACCAATAACCTGTACGCATCTTTTATTACTTCTACTTTAAATGTTTCGGCTGTTTCTTTTCCATCGCCATCAATATGCAAAGGGGCCAGTGAAGGATTATGAATTGTTAATGCTTTTGTTTGAAAGTAAGTAATACCATGACTTTTAGTTTCAGGTCTGGTAAACGTTCCAAAGCGTATGTGCCAAAGCACACGGAAGGGAAGTAGCAGTAAGTTATTTTTCTCAACAATTACAATATCCAGCAGGCCATCATTCAAACTTGCTTTCGGTGCAATGGTGAAATGATTACCAAACTGGTTACTGTTGGCAATGCTGATGAAATATGCATCAGCGCTTATCTTTCTTTCATTGTGTTCAACTGTAAAGGGGAAAGTGCGTATAGAAAATAAATTCCTG
>JBKCJY010000083.1:0-3373 GCA_046301455.1 Chitinophagaceae bacterium
ACCAAGCCCTGCAAGAAATCGGCAGGCTGCATATTGATTGGCTGTAACAACAAACGCATTCAATAATGTAAACAGGGAATAAAGAATGATACTTCCAAAAAGCACTTTCAACCTTCCATATTTATCACCAATAACTCCCCAAAGAAAACCGCCCAATAGCATACCAAACATTTGCATGCTTTGCAAAAAGTTCAGCTCGCCCTTCATAGTAGCTGCACTCACACCAATTGCTTTTAAACTTGGTTCACCAATAGCAGCCAGAGCCATTATATCGTACAGGTCAACAAAAAAGCCGAGTGCAGAAACAATAATACCCAATACAATGGCTTTGTTAGAAATAGTAGTGGTGGTGGTGGAAGTCATTCTGTAAATTCAATTTCAATCGTGATCTGTAAACTATCAATAATTACTCTTCTTTCTTTTTTACAATTAAATACCAATCATTTTCTAATGGCAGGTAACCGTAATCATAACAATAGAAATATTGTTTGCCTGCTTTGGTATTGTAAATATGTGTGTGATAGTTGAAATGAAAACCGAGCCGTTGCAATTTATCTTTGTTGGCCTTGGCTGTTTCTTCACCCGGTGGCAGAATGCTTTCTAAAACCTTTCGGTTCTTGAGTAAAGTATTGTTGATGTTGCGCACATAAGCGCTGTAATTACCTTTTGATTTCTGTTGATTGTTGTAATTATTGCGGCAATAATCATCGCAAAACTTCTTATCTACCCGTCCTTTTAAAGGTTTACCACAGGCAGCGCAGGTTTTGGTGTCGGTGCTTTGTAATGCAGTCATAGCAAGGATTTGAACCATCAAGATAACAAAAAATTATCCGTGTGCAAACGTTTATACACGTTTAGCTTCGGGAAGAAACGGGTAAAAACCGACTACGGCTTTTCGGTGCAATCATCTTTGTGTTGTCAATCGGCAATGACGTCTTGTTCGGTTGGCTGAAATAACAAAATTCAAAACAATTAAAATTTAAAGTCATGTACGCACTCAAAAACAAAGTTCAATTGATCGGTAATCTTGGTAATGCACCTGAAATCAAAACAATCGCCGGCGGCAAAAAAATGGCACGCTTCAGTATGGCCACAAACGAAACCTACCGCAATGCGAAAGGTGAAAAAGTAACGGAAACTCAATGGCACACAATTGTGGCATGGGGTAAAGTAGCAGAGATCGCTGAGAAATATTTAGCCAAAGGCAAAGAAGTTGCTTTAGAAGGCAAGCTCATCAACCGCAACTATACCGACAAAGCCGGCACCAAAAAATACATCACCGAAGTACAGGTAAACGAAATCCTCTTGCTGGGTGAAAAAGCGTAAATAGTGTTTGCCACAGATTTCACGGATTTTCACTGATATTATTTCTGTGTGTATCTGTGTAATCTGTGGCTTTACTGTTAAAGTTTTTACTATGACAGATTATTTGCACAAATCATACACATATCAAATAATTGGTATTTGTATGAATGTTTACAACACACTGGGTTATGGTTTTGCTGAAGTGGTATATAAAGATGCCATGGAACTGGAGTTCATAAAAAAAGAAGTGAACTACATACGTGAAGAAGCGCTGCAAATAAACTACAAAGGTCAGCTTCTGAAACATTATTTCTTCTCTGACTTCACCATTAACCAAAACATTATTGTGGAAGTAAAAAGCAATAAAGATGGTATTATTGATGAGTATATATCACAAACACTCAACTACCTTAAAGCATCCGGTATAAAGTTGGGTCTTGTTGTAAACTTTGGTAAATCATCAGTAGAGTACAAACGTCTTATCTATTAAAACAAACCCATCACCCATCCAACTTTCCTCTGCATCTTTGCGGGGGAAAGTTTTACCTCATCTAAGTACAACTATGCAATCTGTTGAACGTAATGAACTGTTTGACCTGGCCTTTCGTTTTGTAACCGAAACACAGGAAAGTATTTTTCTTACCGGTAAAGCAGGCACAGGTAAAACAACCTTTCTCAAATACCTGCAACAGCATTGCGCCAAGAATATAATTGTGGCAGCACCCACAGGTGTGGCAGCCATTAACGCAGGCGGTGTTACACTACACAGTTTATTCCAACTACCTTTTCATCCATTCATTCCAACCGAGACCAACAGGATGGAGTTATTAAAAAACATCCGCTATCAAAAACAACGCATCAACCTGTTGCGTAAAATGGAACTGCTGGTGATTGATGAAGTGAGTATGGTTCGTGCCGATGTGATGGATGCCATCGACGCCATCTTAAAAACAGTACGTCGCAATCATCAGGTGCCTTTTGGTGGTGTGCAATTATTACTCATTGGTGATTTGTACCAACTGCCGCCTGTAGCAAAGAATGACGAATGGAATTTGCTGAAAGATTATTACAACTCTACCTTTTTCTTCGACAGTATCGCCATTAAAGAACAACAACCACTGTTGATTGAGCTTACAAAAATCTATCGTCAAAAAGAAGACAGCTTTGTGCAACTGCTCAACAAAGTGCGCAACAACCAAATGGAGCTGGAAGACTTTGAACAGCTCAACAACCGTTACCTGCCACAGTTTCGTCCGGCAGAAGAAGAACGCTTCATCACTCTTACCTCACACAACAACCAGGCAGATCAGATCAATCAAAACAAACTGGCGCAATTGCTTTCACCCGCTTTTACCTATTCAGCAAAAGTGATCGATGATTTTCCCGAACATTTATATCCGGCAGAAAAAGAATTGGTGCTCAAAGAAGGCGCACAGGTAATGTTTTTAAAGAACGATACCGAAGGACGTAAATACTTCAATGGAAAAATTGGCACCGTTACCAGGCTGGAAAAAGATCAGATCATTGTTGTAAGTGACGGTGTTGAAATTGAAGTGAAACAGGAAACATGGGAGAACACACGCTATACCTTAAACCGCAGTGATGAAAAACTGCAACAGGAAATAATGGGCATCTTTTCGCAATACCCTTTGCGGTTGGCATGGGCCATCACCATCCATAAAAGCCAGGGCTTAACTTTTGATAAAGTAATGATTGATGCCGCTTCCTCTTTCAGCAGCGGACAGGTATATGTGGCGCTCAGCCGTTGCACCAGTCTCGATGGTATTGTACTGCTGAGTAAGATCCCCGCAGCAGCCATCTATACCAATACACATGTAGTGAATGCACAAAGCTCATTGGCAACAAAGGGTTCGCTGGCCGATCGGTTTGCAGGTGCCCGCCATGTGTTCACCTTACAACTGCTGGAAGAAATTTTCTCGTTGAGTGAAATGCAGCAGCCATTGGCCTTACTCAACAAACAGGTACAACTCCAGGCAGACAAACTGAGTGCTGCATCAATCGAATGGTTACAAACTTTTACACAACAATACCTGCAGCAGAAAGCCGT
>JBKCJY010000084.1:0-5311 GCA_046301455.1 Chitinophagaceae bacterium
TGAATTTTTCCGGGCCAGCTTGCTTCTTTATGCGGCCAGCTTAGCCATGTGGCAATATGCGGTGCAAACTCTGCAGGGAAATAATAGCCTGATTGTTTGGGGGTGGAAGTGGTCATATGTTTGAAAAGGTAAAAGTCAAAGAAAGAAAAATGCTGTAGCATTTTATCCTTCATCAAGATAACGTTTCGTAATAGGTTGATAGCTGTCTATCCTTCTGTCTCTCAAAAAAGGCCAGTGTGTGCGGTAGCGGTCTGTCTTTGTTAAATCAATTTCCTGTACATGTACTTCTTCTGCATCATGCGATGCTTTATACAACAATGTGCCGAATGGATTACTTACAAATGAACCACCCCAGAATTTCATTGCGCCATTTTGTTCCAGCCCCACACGGTTTACACTTACTACGTGTACACCATTTGCTACAGCATGGCTGCGTTGAATAGTTTGCCATGCATTGTATTGTTCTGTATTGGTTGCTTCGTCCTGCGATGTAGCCCAACCAATAGCAGTTGGATAAAATAAAATTTCTGCACCCATCAAAGAAGTAATACGTGCTGCTTCAGGATACCATTGATCCCAGCAAATCAATACACCAAGCGTTGCAAATTTTGTTTTGAAAATTTTATATCCTAAATCACCTGGTGTAAAATAAAATTTTTCATAATAGGCTGGGTCATCAGGTATGTGCATCTTGCGGTATTTGCCGAGGTAGGCGCCATCAGCATCCAGCACCGCCGTAGTATTATGATACAAACCTTGTGTGCGTTTTTCAAAAAGTGATGCAATAATCACAACACCCAGTTCTTTGGCTACAGCACTTAATGCTTCTGTACTGGGTCCAGGAATACTTTCAGCCAGTAAAAAATTATCATAGTTTTCCTCATCGCAGAAATATAATGAAGTAAACAATTCCTGTAAACATACTATCTGAGCACCCTTGGCAGCTGCTTCCCTTGTTTTAGTTATTGCTTTTTGAAGGTTCTCTTCTTTATTGGCAGTGCAACTCATTTGCACGATGCCTATTTGTACTTTACTCATAGATGAAAGTTGAGTGGCAAAAATAAGCGTTATATGCGCTCGTAACAGCCGGAATAATTGATAATTTGAAAAAGTATTCATCTTTTTAATTCAGTAGCTATCTTTAATAAAAATGAGCATTTATGTTAATGATTGCAGGGTTTATCTTTTGCGCAACAATTATTTTTCTGGCTGGAAAAAAGCTTTCATTTTATGGAGATTTACTTGCCGAAAAAACCGGAATGAGCAAAGGATGGATCGGGTTGATCTTAATGTCAACAGTTACCTCCTTACCTGAATTGATGGTAGGAATCAGTTCATCCGCTATTGTACAGTCTCCTGATTTGGCAGCTGGTGACATATTTGGTAGCTGTGCTTTTAATTTGGGTATATTGGCGATGCTGGATGCATTTATTCCCGGAAAAAAATCTCTATCGGAAGTAGCTTCTCCTACTCATATGCTCAATGCGGCTTTGAGTATTCTGTTGATTGCTCTTGCAGGGTTGGCTCTTTTTCTACCAAAGGATATTTATCTTACACCTTGGATTGGTATTTCAAGTATTATTTTCATACTCGTATATTTTGTTTCCATAAGAATTATTTACAAAAATGAACTGAATCATCCAGTTAGAAATGAAAAGAATAATATACAGGAATTAATTATCTCGCTAACACTTCGGCAAATAATAGTTCGTTATACGGCATTAGCGCTTGTTATTATTTGTGCAGCTCTGGCGTTACCATACTTTGCGGAGCATATTGCTGAAATGAGTGGTTTAAAAGCCTCGTTTGTGGGTACTTTTTTCCTGGCGCTTTCGACGTCTTTACCGGAAGTCGCAGTTTCCCTTGCTGCTATACGTTCTGGATCCATTGATATGGCAGTTGGTAATTTATTAGGAAGTAATATTTTTAATGTATTTATACTTGCCATTGATGACTTGTTTTATACAAATGGGTTATTACTAAAAGATGCTTCTGATATTCACATGGCATCAGCATTCAGCGTAATCATTATGACCGCAATTGTGATCATTGGGTTGAGTTATAAAGCAAAAGGAAAACGATTTTTACTTGCTTGGGATGCATTTTTAATTTTTATGATTTATATACTCAACCTTGTGTTGCTTGCTTTTATGTAAATAACAGCTTATCATGCTGAGTTTCTAGATGCATTAATTATCCCAAATGAACAACGCATGGTTAATTTTTCATACACGGGTTGTAATGGTGAACTGATTAATCTTTCTTGTAACTCTCTTGCCTGAGTGATAGCAAATTGCTGAATGGTGAGCAACGGTAATACAATACGCTCTCGCATTTGTACAGAAAGCTGTTCTACCGGGTATTCTTCCATCAACTCTGAATGACCGGTTAACTGCCTCACCATTTGACGGGTTAACTGGTATTCATCATGAATGAGGTTCCAGATTTCACCATACTGCGGATGATTCATTAAATGAGCCGTAAGTGGGAAAAAGCATTTTTGCAATGACATTTCACAATTACCAATCAGGGTACGTATAAACAAACTTTGGTGGTATAACTTTTTCAGTTCATCCCAATGACCCTTTTCTTGCATTAATTTTAAAGCAGTTCCAACACCATAGTAACCCGTTACGTTCTGTTTTAACTGAGCCCAACTTCCTACATAGGGAATAGCACGTAAATCTTTTAGCGCCAGCCTTGCGTTGCTGCTGCGTTTAGCCGGACGGGATCCAATATTTGTATCACTATAATAACGAAGCGGACTAACATGGCTTAGGTAATCCATAAAGTCGGAATGATTTTTTAAGGCTGAATATTTATCATAACTCAAACTGGCAAGTTGATACAATATTTGTTCTTCTGTTTCGGTTAAAATTGTTTTGTGACTGTTGTAAACTTGATTGGTGATGCCTGCATTAATGAGTTGCTCCATGTTAAACTGTGCAGCATCAACTGTGCCGTAGTTGCTGCTCACGGTTTGTCCCTGAACGGTGAGTTGAATTTCATTACCGCTGATATTCTTACCCATGCTTGCATAAAACTTATGTGTTTTACCACCGCCACGTGATGGTGGGCCGCCACGTCCATCAAAGAACACCACATCAATACCATATTGCTGTGCTACTGCACTCAGTTCTTCTTTGGCTTTGTAAATACTCCAGTTGGCCATGAGGTAACCGCCATCTTTGGTGCCATCACTAAAACCAAGCATGATGGTTTGTTTGTTATTGCGTTTGTGCAGGTGTGTGCGGTATACAGTATGTGTATATAATGCATGCATCACTTTACCTGCGTTGCGTAAATCATCAATGGTTTCAAAAAGCGGAACGACATCTATATTCAATTCATCTTTACTCCAGCCGCTTTGCAGAAACAACTCCATTACTTCCAATACATTATTGGCGCTCTGGCACTGACTGATGATGTAACGGTGACAACCCTGCACGCCATTAAACTGCTGAATTGTTTTAACGGCAGCAATGGTATCCAATGTGTCATTTACTGTTGCATCTTCGGCTGCATCTGTTTTAAGATAATCTTCTTTGTTGAGCAACTGTAATTCATTGCCTTTAATTATGAGTGCATGCAATACTTTTCCATGAACGCTGCTTTCCTGCCGCACATCCAATGTGGCAAAGTGCAAACCAAAGGTTTCAACTTTGGTAATTAAATTTTCCACCAAATGCACAAATAAACTATTGTGATTGTAGATAATTGTTTGGCGAATGTGTTGGAGTGTTTCTAAAATTTCTTCTTTACTGAGGCTTGTACGTTGGCCCGGAATAAAAATGTTGTTGTATAATTTCTTTTCCAGTTCAATCAATGGTTGTTCTACACCTTCAAATGTCAATCGGCGTTTGAGTCTGCGCACATCCATATAATAACATTTGATGATGGAGCTTCGCAACGCATCAGCCACACTTAATGTAATGCCGCTTGTTACAAACGGATTCCCATCTTTATCACCGCCAGGCCAAAAACCCAGTTGCACAACAGGATTATTGTTAAGCAGCTCTTCATTGTTCTTTTTTAAATAACTAATAACACGTCCCGTGGCTGCATAAAATACATTTTCCAGATACCAAATGAGGCTCACTGCTTCATCATAAGGCGTTGGTTTTTGTTTTTTGAGAAACGGCGTTTTGCCAAGTTGTTGTAAAAATTGATTAATGGCGGTGATATTATCATCAGCAATGGCTTTAGCCAAATCATTGATGATGCCCAGCACGCTGCCCGGATAAAATTGTGTAGGATGTGCAGTGAGTACAATGCGGATGCAGAATTGTTTGAGTTTATCTAACGTTGCAGCGTCTGGATTGTTTTTTTGAAGTTCATTACTCAGCTGCTTTAATGTACCGCTGCCATTCATATCATTCACTTGCGAAAATGCAGCATCTTCCAAGGCGTCAAACAACACTACCTGCCGCTCCACATATTGCACAAAGCGAAACAGTAAATCCAGTTTCTCCTGATCTTTATTATACTCTGTGTGTTTTGAAAAAAAATCGTTGATGATTTGTGAAGGGCTTTGCTTTTTTCTGAAACCTTCTTCACAGTTATTTAAAAGAAGCGATAAAAGGATTCCTGTTTTTTCAATACGATGAAAGGGAAGAGATGTAAACAAACTATTATACAGTTGGAATTTGAGCCCAACCAAATCGTTGAATTGTTTAAGACCTGCTGAATGTGGCATAACTAATAAATGTTTGTAGCAGGCAATCGTTAAAGGATGCTGAAGATAAGCAAAAATGAAAGCCGTTTTACGGGTCAGTCCTGTTGTTTTTTGAGCGGGAATAAATGAATTATGTAAAGCTACTTATTATTTTATACCAATATTTTTGTTTTCAAACAACAGCAGCCTTCCATTATTCTGTGCAGCAGCAACCGCATACGTATTCTTATATGCGAACTGCGCCATTCCTCTTCCGTTGCCGGGAATATAAATACCGCTTTCTAATATACTCAACGATTTAAAGTTTCCTTTACTGTCACCTTTCAATAGTAACCCGTTCCCTGCATCAATTCTTCCAGCAAAAGGATGTGTATTAAATTCATTGCCGCTCAGTAAGATATCAATACTGCCATCACCATTAAAGTCGTTGGCGATGATATTGTGTGCCGGGCTCCACTGTGCTTCTATCGGCAACGCATGAATAACAAATTCATAATTGCCTTTATTTTCTATCCAAACAGATTGAAATTGCGTAGCGCTGATTTTTATTTCATTGGTTCGGTTAAAGTTGGTCATCAATGCACTTACATCTGCTCTTGCAAAACTGGTATAGTCGTTATACATTTTTTTGATGGA
>JBKCJY010000085.1:0-7597 GCA_046301455.1 Chitinophagaceae bacterium
ATGAGCAACTGGGGAATTATGTGTGTGGGAGAGTATAAGCTTCAGCAAAAAACCGGCATACCATTACGTTTTCGTTTGGGATCGCTGGAATATGTAAACAAACTGGAAGGAAAAAAATAAAGCAGCCGGGGCTGCTTTAAAAGGATTTTGTTAGCGACTTTGGTTTTTTATGGCGGCGGTATTGCGTCGCACACTTCATCGTTCAATTCTCTATTCATCATTTCATCTCAATCAGTACTTCATTTCCCTTCCACACAAACTTGGGAAAATACAATACCCCATCTTCATGCACCCATTGCTTCCAAGCTACCTTATTCATCAGTACTTCATCGGGCTTTGCAATGCCGTATATAAATAATTCTACATTGCGTTGCAAAGGCTTTCCTGCATATAAACCCTTGCTGCTGAAACTTACTACGCTAGTATTTTCTTTTTTCATTCCGTATAAACGAATGAGTTCAAATTGTTTTGTTGCAATTGCTTTTGGGTTCTTACCATCATCTTCATACATCACATTTGCATTGGAGCCTTCTGCTGCATAGTAATGAAACACCAGCTCATCTTTCGGGTAGTTGGCTGTGTTTTCAAAAGCAGGCCGCATAGGAATTACTGAACCGCCTTTAACAAAAACAGGAATACTTTCTGCATTTACATCTACTTCTATCCATTCACCACCATTGTATTTTTTTGATGGTTTAAAGAAATCATACCATACGCCATTGGGTAAATACAATTTTCTTTTTGATGCACCTTTTTCCAATACGGGTGCAATCAACAAAGCATCACCAAACATATATTGGTCTGTTGCTTTGTATAAGTTACTATCGCTGCTGTTGTTATAAAACATGGGCCGCACCATAGGATGACCTTTGGTGGCTGCTTCATACGTAAGCGAATACACATAAGGCATCAGCCTGTAACGCAACTCCACAAATGTTCTCAAAATACTCTTATCCGGCTCTTCATAAAACACCGGTTCACTTTCTATTTGCGGAATTTTCGGATCGGGTGCATTTACACTTCCATGCGGACGAAAAATAGGACTGAACACCGCCATCTGCAACCATCTTCTGTACAACTCAGGGTCACGTTCACCCATCGCAAAACCACCCGCATCACTGTGCATAGCAGGCGCTCCACTCATACTCATACTTAGCATAATGGGCAATTGTGCTTTAAATCCATCCCAATTGCGGCTTACATCACCACTCCATGGTACAGAACCAAAACGCCAGGTACCTGCATAACCGCTTCTGTTAAGATGAAACAATCGTTGCGCAGGATAATGCTTTGCATATTTTTCAAAAACCATTCTGCTCCATTCATGTCCATACATGTTGTGAACTTCATCAGCATTGAATAAACGTGTTTGTCTAAAATCTTTAAGGTTGTGATATACATAGTTGGGGTGTTTTTCAGGTTCCCCCAAATCGCCCCACCAGCCCGCAACTCCTTTTTTTATCTGTGCATCATATTTACTCCAGAACCAATCTTTGGTTTTATTTTGAAACAAATCCAGCAAACCTGTATGACCAAAGAAAAATTCTTTGATGCCCACTGTATCCCCTTTTGCATCTACTGCATTGAGTTTGTTTTGTTGGGTGTATTTGTAATTGAATGATTCTGCAAGTACAAATGGTTCCGTAATCAAAATTGTTTTGATGTTTTGCTTGTTTAAGTCGGCAATCATTTTTGCGGGTTCAGGAAAACGTTGTTTGTTCCAATCCAGATTACCCATATTCCAAGAACCATGAACAGCATCGCCAAACCAGAATAAATCAATAATCACTGCATCAAAAGGAAATTTTTGTTCTTTCATTTTGGCTGCAATGCTCATTACTTCATCCTGTGTGCGGTAACCAAAGCGGCTCATAAAATTGCCCAACGCCCAGCGTGGAGGCAAAGTCATTCTACCTACCAATGATGTAAACTGTTGAATGATGTTGGATGCATTTTCGCCAAAAAAAGTATAGAACTGAAGTTTACCTGCTTTAAATGCAACCTCAAGCGTGTCTTTATTGCTTTTGCCAAAATCCATATAACCACGTGAAGGGTTATCATAAAAAATACCGTAGTTGTTACTGCTCACATAAAACGGCATGGAATAGTTCAAATTATCTGCATTGGTGCTGTAACCATACCATGGATTATTATCAAGTCCCACTCTTGCACCACGTTTGTTGAAAGCAATACTTCTGCTACCGGTACCAAAGAACTGTTCATCTTCATCAATCAAATTAAATTGTAATACGTTATGATTTTCTTTGGATATGATGTTACTTAAATAAAACTCATCGCCTGTTTTTGAATAACGGTAGCTGATGGTTACAGGTTGTTTTAAAATTTCAATTTCAGCAACTGTGTTGGTTAAAATAATTTTCTCTGCATTCTGCAATTTAATTTTCAAACCCGTGAGTGATGGTTTCAATAATACGGCATTACTGATCTGTTCGCCTTTATAAGATCTTCCTTCAAAAGTTGTTTGTACAATATTGCCGGGGTAGTTTCGAAAAACAAATCTTCCTGCTGATGTAGTAACAGTAACAACTCCGGCTTCTTGTTTGAACGATTGAAATGAACCAAAGGATTGTGCAACAGCGCCTGTACAATTGATGAAAAGGAGCAGTAAAAAAGCGAGGCGGGTCATAATCAATAATTTACCCCGAAACTAAACACAGAACCGTTCTTAAACAAGAAAGTTTCAATTTCAGCTTTTCAACCTAAATTGCACGCCTTAATTGATGTATATGGAATATTCTAAGTTGATAGCGGTAACAGGTTTACCCGGATTGTATGAACTCATAAGCAGTAAAACGGATGGCGCTATTGTGCGTTCTTTAGATGATGGAACTACTAAGTTTGCTTCTACACGCCAGCACCAGTTTTCGCATTTGGAAAGTATTGAGGTTTATACGATTCGTGAGAATGTAAACCTTGTAGATATTTTTAAAGCAATAGATGCTTCCGGCGTGGCCTTGCCTGATGAGAAAGATGCTAAAGCAGTAAAAAGTTTTTTTGAAAAAACTTATCCTGATTTAGATTTTGAAAGGGTATATGGAAGCGATATGAAAAAGATGGTGAAATGGTTTGGTGTCATTAAAAATAAAGGCATTGAACTGAAGTTGAGTGAACTGCCTGAAGAAGAAGTTGAAGCAGAACCTGCTGATGCTCCGGCAGAAGAACCAAAGCCTGCAAAAAAAGCAGCGAAACCAAAAGCTGAAAAGAATGAAGATGCTGCTGAAGAAGCACCAAAGAAAAAAGCAGCACCAAAAAAGAAGAAAGACGAGTAACTTATTTTGATAAACATGTTTGCCGGGAAGACGGTGAGACGGATAGAAATTATTTCACGTCTTCTTATCTTCCCGGCATTCTAATTCTCAGTTATGTACACAGCAGATATCAAACCCGAAGAACGAAAATTTTTGCCAAAAGATTTTACCGTAACTACTTGGGAAGCGTTGGAACCCTTTTTTGCTACTTTGCTCAATGCATCTATTAACAGCAAAGCTGATTTAGAAGCATGGTTGAAGAACAGTAGTGAACTGGAAGCAGTAATAAGTGAAGATGCCTGCTGGCGGCAAGTACGCATGACCTGTGATACTGAAAACAAAGAACTGGAAGAAGCTTTTAATTATTTCTACATGGAGATTGCACCCAAGATGCAACCCTATGCTGATAAGCTGAATAAAAAATTAATTGCCTGTGCTTTTACGCAGGAGCTGGATCATGATAAATATTTTACTTATCTGCGTTCTATCAAAAAAAGTATTGAACTCTTTCGTGAAGAAAATATTCCCATTAACTCAGATCTGAGTGTAATGCAGCAGCAGTTTGGGCAAATTGCAGGAAAGATGATGGTGGAAGTTGAAGGCAAGGAATATACACTGCAACAGGCTGCAAAATTTTTAGAAAGCCCTGATAGAAAGTTGCGTGAAGAAGTATATCTCAAAATACAAAACCGCAGATATGCTGACAAGGATGCATTGAATGAACTCTTTAACAAGCTTGTTGAAAAGCGTCATCAAATTGCATTGAACACAGGCTTTGCCAATTACCGTGATTACAAATTCAAAGAACTCGGTCGTTTTGATTATACACCGCAGGATTGTTTCAATTTTCATGAAGCCATAAAGAAACATGTGGTACCATTGGTAAAATTGATTTATGAAGAACAACGTAAAGCCATTGGCGTAGATGTGCTTCGTCCGTGGGATATGGAAGCAGAGCCTGCAGGTATTAAACCATTGCAGCCATTCAACAGCGGCAAAGAATTACTGGAAAAAAGTATTGTATGTTTTCAGCAACTCAATCCCTTTTTTGCTGATTGCTTAACAAAGATGAATGAGTTAAAGCGTTTTGATTTAGATAGCAGAAAAGGAAAAGCCCCGGGCGGTTACAACATGCCGCTGGCTGAAACAGGTGCGCCATTTATTTTTATGAATGCAGCAGGCACGCTTGATGATGTAACAACAATGGTACATGAAGGAGGCCATGCAGTACATTCATTTCTCACACACAATTTAGAACTCACCGGCTTTAAAGAGTACGGAGCAGAGATTGCTGAAGTGGCGAGTATGGCTATGGAGCTCTTCAGCATGGAGCACTGGAATATTTTCTTTACTGATGCGGATGAATTAAGAAGGGCTAAGTTCAAGCAGTTGGAACGTGTACTCACCATTCTTCCATGGATTGCACGTATTGATGCATTTCAACATTGGATTTATGAAAACCCAAAGCATACGGTTGAAGAAAAAGCAAACTATTGGGTAAAGTTGGCTGATGAATTCAGTACGGGCATGATTGATACTACGGGCCTGGAACATTTTCGTCCAACTGAGTGGCAGCGGCAACTGCATTTATATGAAGTGCCTTTCTATTACATTGAATACGGGATTGCACAGCTAGGTGCCATTGGTTTATGGATGCAGTTTAAACAAGACCAGCAAAAAGCATTAAGTAATTATATTAACGCATTAAGTCTCGGCGGCACCAAACCTTTACCAGAGCTCTATGAAGCAGCAGGGTTGAAGTTTGATTTTTCACCTGAGCATATAAAAACATTGATGGAGTTTGTGAGAGGCGAGATGGAGAAGCTGAGTTAATGTTCTAAGCGGTTTTAAATAAAAAGGAGACATGAATTATGTCTCCTTTTTATTTTCATCTCTTTTATTATTTACAATCACCGCAAATTCCGTTCACCACCATATTACTTTGCTGCACTTGAAAACCCTTGGGAAGTTTTACTTCGGGTACCAGTACATCATCTAAGCAAATGGTCTTACCACATGCATCACAAATAAAATGTACATGATTGTCGTGATGATGTCCGTCTTCACATTGCTCTTTACAGAGAGCATACTTTACAGAGTTATCAGCAGTAGGAATACTATGAATCAATCCTTTTTCTTCAAAAGTTTGAAGTGTGCGGTAAATGGTAACACGGTCAATAGCATCACTAGTCTTCTTCTCAATATCAGCATGTGCCAAAGCACCTTCATTGTTGTAAAACAAGCCGAGAATCTGCACACGGCTGTCGGTAATGCTCATGTGGTTCCTCTTTAATATATTACGAATCGTTTCACTCATACTATAAATTTACTACATGGGGTTGTTTTGAAAAATTCCATTTACAAAACGGGGGCCGTTATACTTTTCTTTCAATAACAGATCAATGTGTTCGTTCAATTTTTTCAGTTCTTCTTTGTTTAACCCATCATAAATGCCACGCACTTTGCCACTTTTATCTACCAGTGCAAACAGTTGTGTATGAATGAACTGGTCTTCAATTGCTGCTGTTCCGTTATTCTGATCATCCAGCAAATAACTTTTACGGGCCGCTTCATACAGTTTTTCCTTTGTGCCTGTGAGCAACACCCATTGTTTGCTGTTGATCTTGAGTGAATCAGCATAGTATTTCATTCTCCCCACAGAATCTTTATCAGGGTCAACCGTATAACTCAGGATCATAAAGCTTTGATCGTTTTTATACTTATCAGCCAAAACCAGCATGTTGGTATTCATGCGTGGACAAATCCCTTTGCAGGTTGTAAAGAAAAATTCAACCACCTGTACCTTACCTGCAACGTTTCGGTTGGTAATAGTATCACCGTTCTGGTTCACAAATTCAAACTCTTTTACTTGATTAAGTGTGGGCAGCTTTTTTCGCCATAAATCTGTGCCCCAAAACAGCACGAGATAAAACACCCCCAGCAGCAACACAAAAAATCCGAGATAAAACCAAATCTTCTTGTTCATAATTGAGTGCAAAGGTAAGAACAGGTAAGGGAGGAAAATTACATGAAAATAAAATTTGCAACAAAATTGCAATTTTGTACATTTGCAGGCTCATGAATTTCAGAATCAATTGGGAAGCGTTGGGAGTTGGGGCCTCTTTGGCCTGTGCCATCCATTGTGCGGTGTTGCCTTTGTTTATGAGCAGCCTTCCCTTGTTCGGTATCAACATCATTCATAACATTTTTGTGGAAGTGCTATTGCTGGGCTCAGCTTTTGTGATTGGTTTCACTACATTATGGCATGGCTACAAAAAACATCACCACAAAATAACAACCCTGGTTTTGTTTAGTGCAGGCATGCTGTTGTTTACCATCAACCAGTTTGTAAGTTTTAATCATTCAAAATTGATATTGATTACACCTGCCGTGGTTTTAGTCATTGCTGCACATTTTTTAAATCATCGATACTGTGTTGAATCAAAACATTGCCATAAGGATGATTGCAACCATTAATTCTTTACAGTTCAACAATCTCATTTCTTTTTCTGTTACTTTCTCATGAACACAAAAATCATTTCACTTTTACGTAAAGCAGGTATAGCAGAAGGTGTTTCTTTTTTAGTATTGCTGCTGATAGCCATGCCATTGAAATACATCTGGGATTGGCCACTGGCAGTAAAATATGTGGGCTGGGCACACGGCTTGTTGTTTGTAATGTATGTAGCACTTGCATATTATGCAAAAGAAACTTACAACTGGCCTTTCTCCAGATTCATCAAAGCATTTATTGCAGCATGGTTACCGCTGGGAACTTTTGTGTTTGATAAAGAATTAAAGAAAGAAGAAGCAATCATTCAAAACGCATCCTGATTTATTCTTTAAATTTTTGTGGATGCACATTATTCCATTGTGTATTCAATTGCAGCATTCTTCCCACACTTAACAAATTCGCTTCACCATACAAATTGCCAAGTAGCGTAATACTTGTTGGTAATCCCTGCCTGTTAAACCCTGTGGGCATACACAGTGCAGGATGACCTGTAAGATTGGTAATGGCTAGTTGACTCCCCGCAAAAGAAGGCGTTATCACCACATCTACTGTTGCAAAAAACTCCTGCATCTTTTTCATAAGCAAGTAGCGATGACGCTGTGCGTTTACATATTCTACTGCAGGAATAAATCGGGCACCTCTGAAATAATTGGGCCAGTCATTTCTTTTTTGACGGGTAAGTTGATCATCAAGATCTGTTCTTGTTAATTCATCAAACGCTGCTGCACTTTCTGATGCAAGGGTAATTCCCACAATATCATAAGGATAAGCAGCGCTGTCAGGAAAGTTTAGAGGAATCAATTGCACGCCCATC
>JBKCJY010000086.1:0-3187 GCA_046301455.1 Chitinophagaceae bacterium
GTGCATTGGCAATACTTGCAGAACGAATGATATCTTCTTTTGATGCTTCGGGTTTACTCAATGCAATATTGCCTGCAATGGTATCATTAAATAAAATGGGTTCCTGTGTTACAATACCCATGAGTTGACGTAAACTATTAATGCTGTAATCTTTAATGTTTTTTCCATCAACCAATATTTCACCTTCAGTAACATCATGAAAACGTGGCACCAAATCAGCCAGTGTGCTCTTACCGCTCCCGCTTGATCCTACCAGTGCAATGGTTTTACCTTTCTCCAGTTTAAGATTGATATTCTTAAGTACCGTAGCATCACCATAAGAAAAACTTACATTCTTAAACTCAATGCAATTTTCAAATGAGTGAATGGTGGCAGCATCTGCTTTTTCTTCAACAACTACCGGTGAGTTTAAAATTTCTTCAATACGCTCAATAGCGGCACTGCCCCTTCTTGTATTATAAAAAGCTGATGAAAGTGATTTGGCCGGGTTGATGATTTGTGTAAACAATAAAATGTAAGTAATAAACCCACTGTCAGTTAAACCTCCTGCCTGTCCGCTCAATACCAACCTGCCGCCAAACCAAAGAATAGAACTCAAAACCAATACACCCATAAACTCAGAAAGTGGCGAAGCCATATCTCTTCTGAAATTGATTTTGTTGCGCATGTGGTTGAGATCATCATTCATGGCATGAAACTTACCGGCTAATATTTTTTCGGCAGTAAATGCTTTGATGACACGGATACCGGATAATGTTTCATCAAGAATAGAAATCACCAATCCGTTTTTTTCCTGCGCCTGTGTGGATTGTTTTTTTAAGGAGCGGCTCACCCTGCCAATTACAAAACCGGTGATAGGCAAAAATATAAACAAGAAGATGGAAAGCTTGGGGCTGATGGCCACCATCATACCAACAAATATGAGAATAGTGATGGGCTCTTTGATCAATGCCTCCAATGCCATCATTACACTCCACTCCACCTCATTGGCATCATTACTCATGCGTGAAATCAAATCACCTTTACGTTGATCAGAAAAAAATCCTATGGGCAATTGCAATACTTTATCATACAAATCGCCACGTAGTTTGGTCATAACACCATTACGCATAGGTGCAAGCACACGGTATGAGAGATAGAGAAAAATATTTTTGAATAAAATGGAAAGAATAATCACACCGCAAATAAAACCCAATGCCTTGGAAGGGTCTTTAGACTCTTTAATTATCTGACTGATGTAATACTTCAACACTTCAAGCACACTTTCTGCTGAAAGTTTAAGCTCAGGTTTTGTGAGCACCAGTTCTGTTTTATTAAACAACAACTGAAGAAAAGGCGCCAACATAGTGAGCGACACCACTGAGAACAGGATGGATAAAACAATGAATAAAAAATACAGCCCTATATTTAGTTTGTAAACGGCCAGGTATTTAAAAATGCGTGCAAAAGGTTTCATTTATTTCTAATTTTCGGCAATTATCACCGCTTCAGTTTCAAAACTGCTTGCCTTAAAACCGTGCAAAGTAACTACTTTTACGGCGCCCTTTCTTTGTTTTTATGACAGAGGGCTAAATTTTAAGTTGATTATGGAAGAAGGAAAAAGACAGAAACAGGTGGCAGGTGTTATTCATGAAGAATTAACAACCATTTTTACAAAGCTCAGCCTTAATATTGTTGATGGCGGACTTGTTTCTATTGCCAGTGTAAAAATTACGCCCGATTTGCTTGAGGCACGTGTTTACCTGAGTGTGTTTCAGGCAAAAAACAACAGTGCTGTTTTGCAAAAAATTGAAGACAGGGCACATGAAATAAAAAGAGAGCTGGCTTCAAGAGTAAAGCACCAGTTGCGCCGCATACCTGAAATCAAATATTTTCTGGACGATACGTTGGATCATGTATTTAAAATGGAAGAATTGTTTAAGAAAATTGATGAAGAGAAGAAGCCTTGAGAATACCGCCGATAACCGTCAGTAGTTAGTCATTAGTAATTACCCCTTTATAAATTACCGTTTTGAATTTCTTGTTTGCCTGGAGATATTTCAAATCAAAAAAATCAACCAATGCCATTAACATAATTGCGTGGGTAACGGTTGCGGCTATGGCTGTGGGTACAGCTGCATTAGTAATTGTGTTAAGTATCTTCAATGGCTTTGAAGGCCTGGTAAAAGATCTCTACTCTTCTTTTTATCCTGACATACGTATTACTTCTGCCACTCAAAAAATTATGGTATTGAGTAATGAACAGCTGCAACACATTAAAAGCAGCAGTGGTATCGCCTCAATTAGTTTAACTGTTGAAGAGAATGCGCACATTCAAAACAGCGGCTTTCGCACCAATGCTACAATTAAAGGAGTTGATGAACATTACGCAACTGTGACAGGAGTTTCCACACACCTTTCAAATGGTGTTTATGATTTGGGTAACAGTAATGATCCGTCATTGGTGCTGGGCAGCGGTATTGAAAATGCACTCAACCTCATGAGTGACCGTGCTATTACACCTGTAACCATCTATTTGCCCAAACGTGGCGTTGCAGCCAATGCTAACCCGCTGGAAAGCATCAGTACCATCAACTTTAAACCAAGAGGGGCTTTTGCCATTCAACAGGATTTTGATAATAAATATGTTATTACCAATCTATCAATTATCAAAGAAATGATTGGTTTGAAAGATGATGAATATTCAACTGCAGAAATAAAACTTACGGCTGATGCGGATGAAAAGAAAACCATTGCATCCATTCAGCAGATACTTGGTACAAATTATTTGGTTGAAAATCGCTATCAGCAAAACCGCTCATTGTTTGCAGTTATGCAACTGGAGAAGTGGGCTATTTACGGCATTCTTAGTTTAATATTAATTGTTGCGGCATTTAATATGATCGGTGCATTAACCATGCTGGTTCTGGAAAAACAACAGGATGTTCAAATTCTTAAAGCCATGGGAGCAACAGATGGCTTTGTGCAACGCATCTTTTTGAGCGAGGGTGTACTGCTTGCACTTACGGGTACTGCCCTTGGTATTTTAGTAGCCGTATTATTTTGCTACCTGCAGGTTACATTCAAACTTATTCCCTTGCAGGGTTCTTTTGTTATTGATTATTACCCGGTAAAAGTGATGCTTACAGATTTGCTGCTGATTACTGCAACTGTTTTAGTAATTGCAGTATTTGCATCATGGCTTCCA
>JBKCJY010000087.1:0-3728 GCA_046301455.1 Chitinophagaceae bacterium
TGTTTCCCAATCCTTCGGGCGGTGCTGTATTTTTGAAAATACAAGAACCTATATCAGGAAACATGCACGTAGAGGTGTTTAGTGCCGAGGGCAAGAGGCTGCATTATGAAAATTTAGGAGTTTATACAGGAAGCGGTTTTACATATCAACTCTTACTGAATAATTTTTTAAAAGGAACCTATTTTATAAAATTAACAGCAGGAAAAAAGACGTTTCTTAAAACGCTTGTTGTTTTATAGTTCCCAGCTACGAGTGGTTTTGAGCTTTACTCTTGCGGGGGTTGAAGCCCGTACGACCAACTAAAAGCAGGGTGTGTGCAAATGGCTTTTATTTCAGAAAGTCTTTATTCGTTATTAGTTTTTGAATTTACCAACGAGCCTCTTCCATCCTAATAATAGACCCATAATTTTAATAACAGTATTTATTACATTCATGATAAACTTAGGTTCCAGCGTAGAAAACTCTCTGAGTTTTAGTTTTGGTACCAGATAAAAGTATTTAAGCATGTTGATCATGCTGCCCGGGTTTTCCTGGTCTAGGGTTGCGATAATTTCAAACATCCTATGTGTATCGGCACATGGTGAGTATTTTACTGTTAGTCCTATTTTTTCTTTTGTTTCATTTTTTATTGAATGGGGTGTACCCCTTGGAACAAATAATACTTCACCGGTTTTTTTTATCATTTTTTGGCCATTAACGGTAAAGAGAACCTCTCCTTCGGTTACAGTAAACAGTTCGTCCATGTGCTTGTGGAGGTGCTGAGGAACCGCACCCCCTTCTTGCATTGTCCAGTCCATTATAAAAGAGCTTTCATCAAAAAACTTAGGGTGAAATGTTTCCTTCCCTATTTTAATTGGTCTAAATATGTTTGTTTTCATCTTTTTTTAGTTTTCGCAAAGTTTGTTTACATAAAGTAACAGCCGTTTTTAAATATTGTGTTTTTAAAGCGCCGCGGGCATTTGTATTTATTTATGTATACTACTAATATAAAAAATATTTTTAAAACGACTACGTACAAATCGGTGATTAGGGTTCTTTGTTCTTTCTATGTTTAAATGGCAACAGCTGCTTATTGACTGGTTTTGGATCGGCGAAGGAGGGGTTTTACTACAAGGTAAAACAGATTGTTGTTCTGATTTTTGTACCTTCCTTTGAAAGCGGGTTGTTGTTAGTGATATCCGTTTCTTATCTTCACTCCAAAACTTCTTTCTATGTTTCGTCTTCTGTTTGTGTCTATTGTTTTTCTGAGCATTTCTACTTCCGCCCAGGTGCTTCCCCTACGTGAGCAATCCAGGGTAATTGATGAAATACTGGCGGACCGTTTCAATAATTTATTACCTGTACTCATGGAGAAGAATGGTGTAGATATGTGGGTTATCGTAAGCAGAGAGTACAATGAAGATCCGGTGCTACGTACTATGCTGCCTTCTACGTGGATCTCGGCACGACGCAGAACGATTCTTGTGTTTTATTATAATGCAGAAAAGAAAGTGATGGAGAAGTTGGCGATTGCACGTTACAATGTAGGAGATAATATTAAAGCCGCCTGGGATCTGCAAAAACACCCCAACCAGTGGGATGCGTTGATGGATATTATTACAACCCGTAATCCAAAAAAGATCGGTATCAATACTTCTGTTAATTACGGTCACGCTGATGGAATGGATGTAACTGACTACAATGAATTCATGGGCAAGCTGCCTTCAGGATTCAAAACTAAAGTGGTGAGTGCAGAAACGCTGGCAGTAAACTGGCTGGAAACAAGAACCGAGAGGGAGATGAATTATTATCCGCAGCTCATCAATATCACTCATAAAATTATACAGGAAGGTTTTTCAGAAAAAGTAATTACGCCGGGTATTACTACAACAGATGATGTTGTGTGGTGGTTCCGTGAGAAGATCAACAGCATGGGTTTGCAAACATGGTTTCATCCTTCTGTATCTGTACAGCGTAATGATCCACAGAATTTTGAACATCTGCGCAGTTTCAGCAACCGACCCAAAGATGATGTAATACAACCGGGAGATTTGCTGCATGTAGACATTGGTATCACGTACCTGCGATTGAATACAGATGTACAGGAACACGCATATGTGCTAAAGCCGGGCGAAACCGATGTGCCCAGCAGCATCAAAGATGCGTTTGCCAAAGCCAATCGCCTGCAGGATATTCTTACTTCACAATTCAAACCCGGCAAAACCGGCAATCAGATCCTTGCTGACGCTCTCGCACAGGCGAAGAAAGAAAACATTGCTGCGGTGATATACACGCACCCGCTGGGTTTTCATGGTCATGCTGCGGGTCCAACCATTGGTTTATGGGATATGCAGGGGGGTGTTCCCGGATCAGGTGATTTTCCAATGAATTACCGTACCGCTTACAGCATTGAACTGAATGCGGCCACTGATATTCCAGAATGGAAAAAAAGCATCCGTATTATGCTGGAAGAAGATGGTTATTTTGATGAAACGGTTTTCCGTTACATCGGTGGCAGACAAAAAGAAATTTATCTGATACCGAGGGCTAACAAAAATATTTCTGTGCAATAAGTTGTTTTAACAAAGGGGCTAAGGGTGCTGTACTGTTTATAAACCTCCTCTTAACCTCTTTGTTTTTTTATTTTGTAATTATCGCTTTGCTGTCGCAAATACATGCTCAGCAGTAATACGGTTATTTTTAACTGCGTAAACAGCTTCTTTTATTCTGCCGTTATACACTTCAAACACTACGCCTATTGCGCCAAGTTCTTCTTTGTTGAGCACAAACTTGCGTTTGATATTATTTCCGCTTAGTGTTTCTTCATAAAGCGGAATACCGTTTTCATCGCTTATTACAATTGTATATGTACCAGGAAAAGTGTTGTTCACGTTTATTTCATAAACAGGTTCATTCTTCAAAGTTCCTGCTACTTTCATTTCGCTCAAAGGTTTTTCATTTGTTTGCGCCTGTGTTGTTGCTCCTGCAAGAAGCAACAACAACAAATGGATAGCAACGGCCGATTTAATAATTGTCTTTTTCATAAAAAGTAATTTTTATAGGTTTAAATAATTTTTTTTGATTTCGTATGGTGTAGCTATCGCAGTAGAAATTTGCAAATTGTCCCCGCTTTTACGGAGTTGAGGCGTTTGATGTTTTTTGCCTTAGCTGATGCAAATGTAGAACGGCAAATACCGGCATTCAAATCAATAAACACTCCTTTCTATTTTGTACAACGCCAAGATTTTTTTATAAAACTGTTGATCAGTAAGGGTTTAAGACTTTTGATTTAATGATGCCCAATGCTGCAATTAAGCATCTGTTAAGAAATTGATTCATCAGTAAATGCAATTTATTTTTTTGAAAGCTTCCGTTTTTTATAGTGCTTTGCACCAATGATTGCAGCAGTAAAAAATAATTCAACGTACCATGGTATTTTTTTTATGCTGCTTGCTGCATTGGGCTTTTCTGTAATGGGTGGTGCTGCTAAAGCATTGAAAGAAAGTTTTAATGCTGGGCAACTTGTGTTCTGGAGAAACAGTGTGGGATTGCTGGTGCTGTTTGTAAGTTTTATGCATCGCAAGCCCGTAAATACAGGAAGCAAACCGCTTCGTTTATTATTTCGTGGATTGATGGGTACAACAGCATTGTATACCTTGCTGTATTGCATTTTACATTTGCCGCTGGGAACAGCAATGAGTTATAATCTCACTTCGGCTTTATTTATTGCCTTGTTTTCTTTCTTATTG
>JBKCJY010000088.1:0-10977 GCA_046301455.1 Chitinophagaceae bacterium
GGTGCTGTAAACCACCCGCCCAAAAAAAACAACGTAATTGTAAAAAAAACACGACCGGCTGCATGCCCGAAACAAACGGTTAATAGACTTAACTAAAGCAGCTGCTCAAAAATTGGGATTTATTAAATCGGGGCTTGTACGGGTAAAAATAGAGGTTTTGGGCAAAAAACCACCTTCAGGCAATAATTAATAATCATATCATGCAAAATTGTGGGTAAATAATTTCATGAGTACGCCACGTAACTTTATTTTTGCCACATCCAAAACATTTCAATTATGAAAAGATTGTCGATTCTTATGTTGTTGCTGGCAGTTTTCACTGTTGCTTCAGCACAAAACGATGAGCATAAAAAGTTGCCGAATCTCGGTTTTCATTTTACGGCCATCGATTTCACTACTGCTGCTGATTTGAGATCCAAAGCAATTGCTCAAATCCTAAGAGAAGGTAACTGGAGGTCAGTTAACAGATGGAATCCTGCTTTAACCATCAGTTATACACAGGGTTTAAATAACAATATTGATTTCATGGGAAGGTTAACAGGTTCATTCCTTTCTTATCCTTTACGTAATTCAACTTCTCAATCTTCTGTATCAAGTTATTATGCAGAGGCTGATGCTAATGTGAATATAAAATTGCTGAGTGATAATTATGCAATTGTTCCATACCTGCAGGCAGGTGTGGGTTTAGGCTTTGGGAAAGAGCAGTTTCTTGCTCACATTCCTCTTGGAGCCGGTATTCAATTTAACTTGTGGAATAATGCATTTTTACATTTAAATACGGGTTACCGTGTGCCTGTTAGCAGTGCAGCAAATTACAGCCTTGTACATTCACTTGGAATTACGTTCCCCGTTGTTGAAAGAAAAGCTCCTGCTCCGCCTCCTCCGCCTCCTCCACCTCCTCCGCCACCAGATAAAGATGGTGATGGTATTTTGGATGCTGATGATGCTTGCCCAGATGTGGCTGGTATTGCAGCATTAAAGGGTTGCCCTGATGGGGATAAAGATGGTATTGCTGATAAAGACGATAAGTGCCCTACTGTTTTTGGTATAGCAAAATATGGCGGATGCCCTATTCCTGACACCGATAAAGATGGTATTAATGATGAAAATGATAAGTGTCCAACTGTTGCTGGTGTTGCACGTTATGAAGGTTGCCCAATTCCCGATGGTGATGGTGATGGTGTAAATGATGAAGAAGATAAATGCCCTGCAGTTCCGGGTGTTGCATCAAATGGTGGTTGCCCTGAAATAAAAGAAGAAGTTAAACAAAAAGTAGCTTTCGCCGCTAAAAACATCTTCTTCAATACAGGCAGCTCGCAATTGCTTAAAAAATCATTCAAGCCTTTGGATGAAGTAGTGAAAATTTTGAATGAAAACCCAACATTAATACTGGATGTTGAAGGTCATACAGATAATACAGGCGCTGCAGATAAAAACCAAGCTTTATCTGAAGCACGTGCTAATGCTGTAAAAACATACCTCACTTCAAAAGGTATTGATGCAAGCCGTTTAACAGCTGCAGGTTATGGTTCAGACCGTCCTGTTGGTGATAACAAAACTACTGCCGGCCGTGCTCAAAATCGCCGCAGTGAATTGAAATTACGCAGCTTTTAATTCTATTGAATATAGAATATTCATCCCCCTGCATGCAGGGGGATTTTTTTATGATGTATAAGCACGGACCCCAATTTAATTTGGAGTAGTTTTTTTAGATAAATAGTTATCGGGTAATGAGATACTCGATAAGTCTTTATAAACTAAAACCCCGAAATATTCGGGGTTTTGATTTATGCATTTCCGGGTTGTGGATCCGGTTTCTTTTTCTTAAAGATGGTGAGTATGTTGTTCTTTTCTTTCGGTGGTTGCTTATCATCCGGTTTCGCATCTGTTTTCTTTTCTTCAGGTTTTGCGGGTTCTTTTTTAGCTTCCTGCAATACTTTCTGCTCGTCTTTATTTAATTCTGACTCAGGACCAATATTCGTTTCGGGTACATATTGCATTTGGTCAAAATCCGAAGAGGTACCGCTGCCTGCATCTGGGTTTTCTGCATCCGGTTCATTGCGGTATTTATCAGCGAAATTTTCATAATCCATAAAGGTTTCGACCTTCATACTTTCCGGCTGTACAAATGCTGTTTCCTTTGAAATGCCCAGTGTACGATCATTCAGCACACTGCTCATAAAGTAGCCCCAGATAGGCAAAGCAGTTCTGTTACCTTCCCCCACCATTTTTAAAAACGGATCATCACAACCAACCCATCCACCTGCAAGCAGTTGAGGTGTAAAACCAATAAACCAAGTATCGGTATTATCGTTTGTTGTCCCTGTTTTACCTGCAATTTCATTGGTAAGACCCATACCACGTAAACGGCGGCCTGTACCAAAATCAATTACACCTTTCATCATTTTGGTCATAGTAAAAGCGCCTGCTTCGCTCATCACCACTTTTTGTTGCGGCGCATAGCTTTCTAAAATATTTCCATTGCGGTCTTCAATGCGTGTTATAAAAATAGGTTCGGTACTCATGCCGTTTGTAGGAAACATGGTATAAGCATGCAACATTTCAGTTACACTAATTTCAGCAGCACCTAACGCTAAAGAAGGATATGGTTGCAGCTTACTTTCAATTCCGGCACTTTGTGCAAACTCAATAACAGGCTTTACTCCAAATTGGTTCATTAAATAAGCAGCGCCGGGATTTTTTGAATAGGCAAGACATACAGCCATGGGGCCGCCACCTCCGCTAATCATTTTACCTCCCAAATTAATAGGGCCACTTGGTAATGGAGTTTCAGGCGTAAATCCATTTTCAACCGCATAAGCATATAAGATAGGTTTGAATGTTGAACCTACCTGGCGTTTAGTATTAATGTTAACGTGATCGTATTTAAAGGTTTTAAAGTTAACACCACCAACCCATGCTTTTACTTCACCGGTAAACGGATCCATTGCCATAAAACCTGTTTGAATAATCATCTTGGTATACCTTATGGAGTCATAAGGTGTCATTGTGGTATCAGTTTCTCTTTTGTTATTCCATGCAAAAACCTTCATTCGTGTTTTTGTTTTGAAGGATTTGAGTATTTCATCTTCACTCACACCTTCAGCTTCCATGTTTTTCCAGCGATCGCTTTCTTTCATAGCTCGCTCCAGAATTTTTTCATGTCCTTTCCAGATGCTGTTGTCTTTAATCCATGGAAGTGTCCAGTAACTTTTTTGCAAGGCACTTAAATGTTTGGCCACTGCTTCCTCTGCATACAATTGCATACGAGGGTTGATCGTAGTGTAAATTTTTAAACCATCCTGATAAATATTGTAATTATCGCCATTACTTTTTTTATGCTCCTTGCACCATTTTTTCATATGATCTCTTACTACATCACGGAAGTAGGGAGCAAGGCCTGTACTCTCATCTAATTTTTTATAATTGAGCGGTATGGGTTGCACTTTAATTTTTTCAGCTTCAGCTGCTGACAGAAAATTATTCTTCACCATCTGATCAATTACCACATTGCGGCGCATTTGTGAGCGGCGTGCATCTCTTCTTGGATTGTAAGTGCTGTTTGCTTTGAGCATTCCCACTAAAACGGCTGCTTCATTAATGCTGAGCAATGATGGTTCTTTCTGAAAAAATGTTTTAGAGGCATTACGTATGCCATACACATTATCACCAAAGGGAACTGTGTTGAGGTAAAGTGCAATGATTTCGTCCTTTGTAAAATTGCGTTCCAGCTTTACTGCAATAATCCATTCTTTTAATTTCTGCAATACACGGAGTGGTGCAAAACTGGAGGCATTGGTAAATAGATTTTTCGCCAATTGCTGAGTAATGGTACTGCCACCGCCATCTTTCCCTAATCTTGATATGGCACGAGCCAGTGCAATTCCATCAATACCTGAATGCGAATAAAAACGTTCATCTTCAGTGGCCACAAGTGCGTTCACTACATTTTTTGAAATGTCTTTAAACTCTACATTACTGCGGTCCTGCAGGTAAAATTTTCCCATAGTAGTGCCATCGCTGGCAATTACTTCACTGGCAAGCGATGCAGATGGGTTTTCTAAATCCTGTAAAGAAGGCATGCGGCCAAATACTCCAAAATTGGCTAATAAAAGTATGAGCAGAAAAGCACCTGCTCCAATAAAGAACAGGCGCCATAAAAATCGTACTGGTTTACTCATCGTCTGAAATTTGTGTAATGGTTCTCAGCAAAATCAATGCCCAACAAATCTAAAACAAATTAAGCAGGAGGGTGGAAGAGAAATCTTAAAATTTGTCTTTCACATACTGGCGCATAAACAACTTGTATTCCTCAAGGTTTTTGCGGGTTTTTAATATTTCAAGATTGTTTTGAGAAATTACAAGAAACTGGTATTTATTGACGGGCAACCAGGGTATAATTTGGCGTGCATTTGCTTTTAGCTCATCAAAGTAGCCGAGAATAGAAGTAATATCAGTTTTGGGGCCAATATCCAGCCAACTCAAATCATCAGCTGCCCCTTCATGTATATTAATTACAATAAGCTCATTGGCATGTGCTGAATTGTTATAACGCTGAAATGCAATTTTTGCTTCATTCATGTAAACAGGGTCCACTTTTTCCATTACCATTAATACCAAATAAGGTTCATTGGCATTGTACACATAAGCCATCTCCACTTTTGTATCTTTCAACGGTTTAATCTTTGTACTGTCTTTTGCTACAACAGGTCCGATAAGTGGTTTGCCTGTTTGTCTATCCTGTTTTTCAACGCCCGTTTTTTGCACAGGAATTTTCGGCTTCTCAATATTATTGCTATTTTGAGCAGGTTTATTCTGTATGGCAATCTTGTTCTCTTTTTGGGTCACCTGTTGCTCCGTTTTATTTACCTTGGGCCCTTCATCAAAGGGAATTACAACATCATCTTTTTCACGAACGATGTTTGTATTTGTAAGATAATCTTCAATTTCTGCTCGGCGGTTCAATACATCTTTAATTACAGCAGCTTTTTCTGCCATGGCTGAGCCAGGAAAATTGGACTCAATTTCAGTTAATGTATTGAGTGCAAGGCTGTCTTTTTTTTGTTTGATGTAGTAAAGCGATTGAATATACAGCAACTGCGGAGTCCAGTAAGATTTCCCATAAATACTATCGGCAATTGTTTTTTGTTTTAATGCTTCATTAAAATTTCCTTCAATAAACAAGTTGTAAATCGTTTCATAAGCAATGGTCTTTGCATCCTTCTCCGGTTTTTTTGTTCCGGCAATTATTTTATTTTCAAATTCGCCGGCAGGGAATTTTTTATTGAGGAGTGATTGAAAGTAATTTGCTTTTTCAATATTGCCGGCTTTTTTATTACAGTAATACAGCTCAAACAATACTTCTTCTTCCTGCTGAAAATTGCTGAAGCGTTTCCATATTTCTTCAAACACAATTGCAGCCTGTGTATAATCTTCCAATTGATTTTTATAAATCTGCCCCTGTGTTATTAATGCATTTACAATTTCAAGATTGGAAGCTTTTAATTTTTCTTCAGTAAGCGGAAGTTTTTCTTTTAATCCATCAACAGTTAAATCTTCTTCACCCAACTCAGTAGCAGCGCCTGTTTTTTGTGTGGCAGCATCTGATGGGTTGCCAGGAGTCATTGTTGATTGTGTAAAGCTGGTGTTTACTGCTTGCATCCTGCGCCAGTTATCAATATTGGGCCGTTTACCCCAACGGGATATGAACTCACTAGAGCCTTTTGATTTTTGTGAACCATTATTAAAGTACCAGTTAGCTCCTGTGCCACCTGCACTAAAAACGGGAACGTCGCTATTTGGATTATTACCAGTTGATGCTGTATTGTAATTGGTTTCCGCATCTTCTTTTAAACCTCTGTGCTTTCTTAATTTCTTAACCAATGCTTTGAGATAAGCATCCATCTCTTTTTCAGGCATTTTTGCAACAGTTTGTAAACTGTCCTGCAATTTTACGATGTTGATGTTTTTTACCAGTTCATTTAAAACAGTTTTACGCAATTCTAATTGCTGCACCTGCTCAGCAAGAGCTATATCCTGCATGTCAAGACTATCGTAACAGGATGCAGCAAATTCATAACTACTCTGTGCAAATGCAATGGTTGCAAGTTTTAAAAACGCTTTATTGCGGAGGCCAGGATTTTCAGTATTATACTTTGTGCTTTTTTGAAGTAATGCTTTTGCAAATGCTGTATCGTTTAACTGCAATGCCATTCCGCTTGCAGCGTAAAACAACACATCTTCATAACCATCAAAACGCTCTTTCTTTGAAAGCTTTACCAAATCATTTAATGCCTGTTCAATACTGTTGCCCTGTTCATTCTTCACCAATTGTGATTCATAAATGCGGGCATGGATATACATTACAGGATCAGTAGTATGATTTTTTGCTTTGTTGAAATAGGAGGATGCTTCCTGTGGTTTTTTCATGAGTGCATAAAGCTGCCCCAGTAAATACTCCCATCTTGCCAGTTCTGTTTTGTTTTCAACATTTACCAAAGAGCGTTTCAAATAAAACGCACAACTATCCCATTGTTGTTGCTGATAAAATACATAAGCATTGATTTCATCTAATTGGGAATGCAGGCGTTTGGGGAAATAACTGTCTTTGCGCAACATATTGGTTACACTCAACGCTTCAGGATAGAGGCTGTCTTCAGCATACGTTTTTGCCAGCCAGTACAATGCTTCGTTGCGGCTGGGTGGTTGTGAAAATGCTTTGTGTACAATATTATTATTTTCTTTATTTGCAAGATTCAATTGTCCGCCGGTAGCTCTGTTATTAGCACCAACAACAATTACATATTCTTCTTTCCCTTTTGGAAAAAAGTTGTAATTGATGAATTGAAAAATGCGGTAGGCACTGTCAAATTTTCGCCAGTAAAAATAGGATTCGCCAATAAGCTGGTAAAGATTGTCAATGTAACTGTTGCGTAAATCATGCAGCACAATACCGGCAGTTGCTTTATATAAAATACTGTCCAGCTCAATTGAATCGGCAACAGTTGTTTGAGTGGAGTAATTATAAAAACTTAACAGCTCATTGTAATCGTCTTTATGCGCCATTTTTGCCCGTTCCAGAATTTCATTGATCTTACGGTTGGCGTTGTAATAATAATTGTAGTGGGTAATCATTCCCTGCATTAAGCGGCGGGGAACTGTAAATTTTTTAACGTCTGTCTTTTCGGCCCCCAGTTCTTTATCCCTGTATTTTTCAGGTTTGTTGAGCGGTAATGTAAAATCAGGCTGTGCCGATGCTGAAAAACAGCCCAGAAGCAGGAGTATAGAAATCAATTTTGGTAGATGCAGAAAGGGTTGACGCATGAGGTGCCAGATCGTTTACTTATAAACTCAATTCGGCCAAAAATATTTTAATTAAGTATAAAATCAAGAAAGATTTTCACATTCAACCCTGATTAACCCTTAAATTCGACCTTCGCATAAGTTATGGCACGATTATTTGACCCCGGAAATACGCTCAAACGGCTGAGAAACCGCTACCGGCTGGTGATTATGAACGATGATACTTTTGAGGAAGTAGTAACGTTTAAGCTGAGCCGGTTGAGTGTATATGTAACCTTTAGTACCATGTTTGTGCTCCTGGTGGGTTTAACGGTCGCTTTAATTACTTTTACCAACCTAAAATACTACCTGCCGGGATACGGTACCCAGAGTCAAAGAAAAGAGCTCATACTTTATAAAACAAAGATTGATTCATTAGAAAGGGCTATGCAGTATAAAGACCAATATCTCGACAATTTGAAAAAGGTGTTAAGCGGCAACGAAAAAGCATTGGACACTGCTACACTTGATATACCAGAAGTAGAAAAATCAACCAATTAAACAGCCATATATGTTCAATAACAAAACCAACAGCTCCAAAGAAACTGTAAGCGGACTTGCAACGATCATTGCTGCCGGCACAGAAATAAAAGGCAATATAGAAAGCAAGGGCGACATCCGGGTAGATGGAACGCTTACCGGAAATATTTCAACTTCAGGCAAAGTAATTATTGGAACAGCAGGTACAGTTAATGGTGATGTACAAGCCAATACGGCCGATGTATTGGGCCATATTAACGGCAATGTAAAAATTGCTGAACTGCTTTACTTAAAAGATGAGTGTGAAGTGAACGGTAATATTTATACCGGCCAGTTGCAGGTAGACGCCTCTGCCAAGTTCAATGGCGAATGCCATATGGGTGCTGCTGCTGTTGCAAAACATAGCACTACAGCCAACGTTGTGGCTATCAAAAATGAACAAATGAATGCGGCCGCCAACGACAACTGATAAAAAGAAAATCAGGAGCAACAAATCTTATTTGATGGAATATGCCGGGCTGGCCTCACAACTGATGGCCGCACTGGCGTTAGGTGTATTTTTAGGTTATAAACTGGATGGCTGGTTACATTTTTCTTTCCCCGTTTTTATATGGGTACTTCCGCTTGTGTTTTTAATAGCTATGTTTGTAAAAATTATTAAAGACACAGACAAAAAGAAATGAACCGTAAACGTTTTTTACCCTTGCTTGGATTGTTTATCGCTGTTACTTCCTTTGCCAATTTGTTTCGCAGTTTTTTATTTGAAAAAGGCATTGATGCTGATGTATTGACTATTGGCAATCTCATTATTTTTCTCGTTTCACTGCTTTCGCTTTACTACCATATCAAAGGGTTTTTAGATAAAAATGTACAGGTGTTTTTAAGAAGTGCTTATGGCTCACTCATGATTAAAATGTTTGGGCTTGCTGCTGTAGCTGCTGTGTATATACTGGTGATGAAAAAAGAGGTAAACAAACCTGCATTGTTTATTTGCATGGGATTGTATATTCTTTACACAGCGCTTGAGATTAAACAAGTGTTTGTGCTGGTCAAAGAAAAGAAGAATGGCTAAAAAGGAAGTTCCTTTACATGCACTGGCAACTTATATGCCCAAGGAAGCACTGGAGCCGGTGCTGCATTACCTTCATCAATACAAAATTCATTTAACCATAACACGGGAACGCAACAGTGTGCTGGGTGATTATCGCCACGCCATTGACCAAAAGAATCACCGCATCAGTGTGAATGGCAATCTCAACAAGTATGCATTCCTTGTAACACTACTGCATGAAATTGCACACCTGCTCACTTTTGAGCAGTTTGGTAACCGCATTGCACCACATGGTAAAGAATGGAAAAATGAATACAGTAAAATCTTGGCTCAGTTTTTATTGAAGAAAATCTTTCCTGCTGATGTTGAGAAAGCTTTGCTGCGTTCCATTCAAAACCCCAGTGCCACCAGTTGCGGTGAAGAACATTTAATGCGTGTATTGAAAAATTATGATGTACGTGCAGCACATGAAGTGCTGGTGGAAGAATTAAATAGCGGTGAATTATTCAGGTTGAAAGATGGACGTGTATTTAAAAAAGCAGAAAAGTTAAGGAAGCGGCATAAAGCGATTGAAGTAAAAACCGGATTGCTTTATTTATTTAGTGGCGTGTATGAAGTGGAGCGGGTAGTGGAAAAGTAATAGTTGTTCGTTTACATCCATATATCTTCAGATCTCTATTATTGAATGAACTAAATTTGCTCCGAATTCAAAACGGGAATGAAAGAACAACTTCAGCAATTAGCAACACAATTAGAAGGCGATTTATTTACAGATACCACTATCCGAACGCTATATGCAACGGATGCGTCTGCTTATCGTGAAATGCCTTTGGCGGTTACCATTCCAAAAACAAAAAATGATATTCTCCAGCTTATTCAATTTGCACAGCAGCATAAAACATCATTGATTCCACGCACTGCGGGTACATCGCTTGCAGGTCAGGTAGTGGGCAATGGAATAGTAGTAGATGTGTCCAAACATTTCACACAAATCATTGAACTTAACGAAGAAGAGAACTGGGTGCGTGTGCAACCGGGTGTAATTCGTGATGAACTCAATTTGTTTCTCAAACCACATGGTTTGTTTTTTGGTCCTGAAACTTCTACTGCCAACCGTGCAATGATTGGCGGAATGGTGGGTAATAATTCCTGCGGATCTAATTCTGTAGTGTATAAAAGCACAAGAGAACATACACTTGAAGTAACTGCTTTTTTAAGTGATGGGAGTGAAGTTGTATTTAAGAAATTAAATCCTGATGAGTTTCATACCAAGTGTGAGCAGCACAATTTAGAAGGCGCTGTTTACAAAAATATCCGAAGCATTCTTGGTAATTATGATAACCAGGTGGAAATACGCAAACAATTTCCCAAGCAAAGTATTGATCGGCGCAACACCGGTTATGCTATTGATTTGTTATTAGAAACTGCACCTTTCACAGCAGGCAAAGAAGATTTTAATTTTTGTAAGTTGATTGCGGGCAGTGAAGGTACGCTTGCATTCATCACAGAAATTAAATTAAATGTGGAGCCCTTGCCCCCCAAAGAAACAGGGTTGCTTTGTGTGCATTTCAATACCATTGATGAAGCACTGCGTGCAAATCTCATTGGTTTAAAATATAAGCCGAGCGCCAGCGAATTAATTGATCATTACATTTTAGAATGCACAAAAAATAATATTGAGCAACTGAAGAATCGTTTTTTTGTAAAAGGCGATCCGGGTGCTATTCTTGTAATTGAATATGCAAGAGAAACCAAAGAAGAAATTGAAAGCATCTGTAAAGAAGTAGAAGCAGAAATGCGTGCTTCTAATCTCGGTTATCACTTTCCTTTATTGTTTGGTGCAGACAGTAAAAAAATATGGACATTACGTAAAGCAGGTTTGGGATTACTCAGCAATTTACCCGGTGATGAAAAAGCAGTACCTGTAATTGAAGATACCGCAGTAGATGTAAATGATTTGCCTGCATACATTGCTGAATTTAATGAAGTCTTGAAGAAACGTGGTTTGTACAGTGTGCATTATGCACACGCAGGAAGTGGTGAATTACATTTGCGCCCCATCATTAATTTAAAAACTCAGGGAGGTAATCAGTTATTCAGAACCA
>JBKCJY010000089.1:0-13756 GCA_046301455.1 Chitinophagaceae bacterium
TTATCAACTTTATTTTTATCAATATCAACACAAATAACCTGGTTTCCTGTTTCAGCAAAACATGTACCTGTTACTAATCCAACATAACCTGTTCCTACTACTGCTATTTTCATATAAGTGATTCAATTTGTTATTCCAGTTGGTGGGGAAGACTGACTGGTGTTTAAAAACTTAATTTATGATTTTGTGTTTAAAAACTTAAGTACCTCTGATGTTATGAGTTGCAACTGTTCTTCCTCCAACTCTGTGTGCATCGGTAAAGAAATTACACGGTCAGTTAGCCAATCTGTTGTTTCCAAATTGTAATCATTACCGCCAAATGCTGCAAACATTTTTTGCCTGTGTGCAGGCACAGGATAATAAATCATGGATGGAATTTTTTGTGTGGCTAGGTATTCATTCAATCCATTTCTTACTTCAGCCACATTGCTGTAACCATCCAGCGTTAATGTGTATTGATGAAATACATTTTTGCAGTTAGCAGCTCGGTAAGGTGTTGTAATGTGCGGATGATTGGCAAATGCAGCATCGTAATAATCAGCCGCTTTTCTTCTTGCAGCTATGTATTCATCCAATTTTCTCAATTTGATTTTAAGTACTGCGGCCTGCACTGTATCCAGTCTTGAATTACAACCTACCATTTCATGATAGTAACGTACTTTTTGACCGTGGTTGGCAATCATTTTCAATTTATCAGCCAGCGCATCATCGTTTGTAAAAATCGCTCCCCCATCACCGTAACATCCTAAATTCTTGGAAGGAAAGAAAGAAGTGCATCCAATAGTGCCAATAGCACCGGTTTTCTTTTTTGTTCCATCGCTGAAAATAAAATCAGCCCCAATTGCCTGTGCATTGTCTTCAATCACAAACAAATTATGTTGAGCAGCTATTTTCATAATGTCTTCCATATTTGCTGCGTGGCCATATAAATGCACAGGAACAATTGCTTTTGTTTTTGGAGTAATGGCTTTGCGGATAGCTTCAGGATCAATACAAAATGTTTTGGGGTCAACCTCTACAAACACAGGTTTTAAACGAAGAAGCGCTACTACTTCGGTAGTTGCTATGTAAGTAAATGAAGGCGTTATTACTTCATCGCCCGGTTGTAAATCCAGCGCCATCATGGCTATTTGAAGAGCATCTGTACCATTGGCACATGGAATAGTATGTTTTACACCAAGGTAGTTATTGAGGTCATTCGCCAGTTCCTGCACAGGCTTGCCGTTAATAAAGGCTGAACTGTCCAGCACATCCAAAACAGCAGCATCTACTTCCTGCTTAATGTGGAGGTATTGCTGCTTTAAATCCACCATTTGTATAGGCCTCATAAATCGGTTGTTTAAACGGGTGCGAAAGTACGGCAAAAAAGGGGTTTTACTGCTTAAATATGAAGACTGTGGAAAGCTATTGGATTATGAATTTGTTATGGCTTTACCCTTAATTTGCACTCTGTGATTCTTTTCTACCACATATTTCGCCTTGTTTATTTTGGTGGCATCAAGTTGGCGGCCAATTGGAGTCCAAAGGCAAAATTGTGGGTAGATGGGAGAAAGGACTGGCAGGACAAGATTCAACAACAATTTCAGCCAAACTCAAACGATAAAGTCCTTTGGATGCACTGCGCCTCACTGGGTGAGTTTGAACAGGGAAGACCGATTTTGGAAAAAGTCAAAAGTCAAAACCCAAAAGTTAAAATTATACTTACTTTCTTTTCCCCATCGGGTTATGAAATTAGAAAGGATTACAATGGTGCGGATATGGTGATGTATTTGCCTGAAGACTCAAAGGAAAATGCAAACGCTTTTCTCAACCTTGTACAACCTTCAATCGCCATTTTTGTAAAATATGAGTTTTGGCATTTCTATTTAGCGGAGCTCAAGAATAGAAAGATTGAAACCATTTTGATATCTGGCATTTTCAGAAACACTCAACCATTCTTTCAATGGTGGGGTGGGTTTTATAAAAACATGTTGTTGAATCTTTCGCATCTGTTTGTTCAAAACCAATTATCAGCCGATTTGCTTGCTTCCATCAATATCAAAAAAAATGTTACTGTTTGCGGTGATACAAGATTTGACCGTGTACTGGAAATGGCAAAGAATTGGCAACCCGTATCAGCTATTGAACCTTTTCTTCAATCCAATAAAAAAATACTGGTTGCAGGAAGCACATGGAAAGAAGATGAAGAACTGATTGTTCAATGGTATCATCAAAACAAAAATGAATGGCAATTGATTATTGCACCGCATGAAATTGATGAAGCACATATTGCTCAACTGCAACAGCTGTTCAGCAAAGCTGTTCTTTTTTCCGAACTAAAAACCATGAACTCAGATATAAGAATTATTGATTGCATTATCATCAACACTATCGGCCATCTCTCTAAACTTTATAAATATGGAGCTGTTTGTTATGTGGGTGGAGGTTTTACAAAAGATGGTATTCATAATACTTTGGAAGCAGCGGTGTACAGCAAACCTGTGGTAACTGGACCCAACATCAGAAAATATCATGAAGCAGTTGAATTAATGCAAACAGGCGGGTTGTTTGTTGTAAGTGATGGAATGCAACTGCAGCAACTGATAAAAAACATCAACTTAAGTGAAACAGGAAAAAAAGCAGGAACATTTGTACAGCACCATGCCGGAGCTACACTGGCTATCATGAACTACATTCAGGAAAATCGTCTCTTCACCAGCGAATAAAAATCTTGTGTGGTTTGTCGTTTATCATCCCAGCCGAGTTTGATTTTTAACTCACGTTCCATCCAGTATTGTGCTTCGGGATAAATGGAAAAATTGTTGATGGTTTTAATGCTGCGTTCATACATGGCTTCATCACCCCTGAACAATTCATTTATAAATACAAAGCGGTCATTTATGCCAATGGCTTTTTTCAAATCTTTGATACCACCTGCATCGCCCAGCTTATGACCAACTTCTGTAGTTTCCTGCTTAAGGAAATCGTTGAGCGATGGGGCTTCTGCAGCAATTACTTCATTGAGTTCTTTGCTTGCAGTTTGTACTGGCTCTTTATAATTAGGTTGATGGATGAGCGTTGGCACTTCAGGTTCATCATCAAACAATAAAACGGGTTTGGGTGCAGTTTGCTTGGCATGCACTTCAATCTTTTTGACAAACTGTGCTTTTTGCCGAATTTCTTCCAGCTCCGCTTCCACTTCTTCTTCATTTACCTGCAATACTTCCAACACTTTTTCAACCTGCTCTTCTTTTTGCAGGGCTGGTGCCTGGATTGTATTATTAACTGCAGTTTCTATAATTCTTGAAGCAGGCAGCACCACAGCTACTTTTTGAGTACCTAATCCGGCAGCCTGTTGTGTTTGGAGTAATTGCAGTTCGGACTGCAGCATATTGGCAAGCACGAGCAACTGCGAAGGTTGAGCTTTTTTCTCAACAGCCTGTTGTAATTGTTCAATTAACGAAGCAATACGTTCCATGAATAGTCCTTACTTTTGGCGATATTGAAATTTCGGCTGAAAGTTACAAACAGTTGAGCATAAAAAAGTACTAATGTTTATAGAACCAAATATAAGGGGCGATAAAAGAGGATGGATTGAAGTGATCTGTGGCTCCATGTTCAGTGGAAAAACGGAAGAACTCATCCGTCGTTTAAAACGTGCACGTATCGCCAATTTAAAAGTGGAAATTTTTAAACCGGCTGTAGACGTGCGGTATGATGAAGTAAAAATTGTGAGCCATGATGAGCGTGCTATACAATCAACTCCTGTAGATAATTCACAAAAGATTTTATTGTTGGTGGGCGATGTGGATGTAGTGGGTGTGGATGAAGCCCAGTTTTTTGATGAAGGCATCACGGAAGTATGTGAAAAGCTGGCTCTTCGTGGCATTCGTGTCATTGTAGCAGGACTGGATATGGATTATAAAACCCAGCCTTTTGGTCAAATGCCCAACTTACTTGCTGTGGCCGATTATATTACCAAGCTGCACGCCATTTGTGTAGTGTGCGGCAATATTGCTAATTACAGCTATCGCAAAAGTGCCGATGCCGGGCAGGTATTGCTTGGTGAAAAAGATGTTTACGAGCCGAGATGCAGGCATTGTTATTATAAATAGCAAGCAAAGAAGTAAAAAATAAAAAGTAAAAATTCGCTCATATCAATAAAACAATACCAATAAACCACTGTCCCTCTTGTCTTCAAACAAAAAAATACTCGCCCTTTTTAAAAAAGATTTGTTGCTGGAACTGCGGCAGCAATATACCTTTTATGGCATTCTTTTATACGTTGCCTGTATTGTTTATGTGCTCTTTCTTTCATTAAACGAGCCTGATGCTGAAACATGGAATGCATTGTTTTGGGTAAACATGCTCTTCATCAGCATTAATGCCGTGGCTAAAAGTTTTTTACAGGAAAGCAGGGGCAAGATGCTATACTACTATTCAATAACCAGCGCACGGGAGTTCATCATTGCCAAACTCCTTTACAATCTAGTATTAATGCTGGTGATGAGTTTGCTCAGCCTGCTCACCTTCAGTTTCTTTTTGGGAGCGCCATTTTTAGATGGTTTTAAATTTACGGGAATCACATTGTTGGGAGGTGTTAGTTTGTGTTTGGTATTTACACTCATGGCAGCTATTGCTTCAAGGGCCAATCAAAATGCGGCCATTATGGTCATCATGGGTTTTCCGGTGATTATTCCCCAACTCATGTTACTTATCCGTATTTCAAAATCGGCGTTTGGAGAGATATTTAAAGATGGTGCTGTATTTCAAATGGTTCTGTTGCTCGGCGGATTGGATGTGCTTGTAATTGTACTGTGTATGATTTTGTTTCCTTTTTTGTGGAAAGATTAAACCAACCCACTAACTTTGCCCGCACTTTTAAAGCAGACATTTATTAACTCCTTCTGCTTGAATTAAGAAGATTGTATGCACAAATCCTGGTGGAAGATATTGGCGGTAGTTTTATTAGTTTATACCATTGTTGGTGGATTTTTAATGGATGTGCCCCGCCTGTTTATTCTCAATGAATCTATACGTAACCTCTACTTTCATGTGTGCATGTGGTTTGCCATGATGATTTTGTTTGGCGTAAGTGTGGTGTACAGCATCAAATATTTACGCAATCAGGATTATAGAAATGATATTTACGCATCAAGCTACGCAGGCACAGGATTGTTTTTTGGTTTGCTTGGTTATACCACTGGTGCCATTTGGGCAAATTATACCTGGGTAACTGACCAGGGTCAATCATTAGGAAGCATTTTAAAAGAACCTAAACTGTTAGGGGCAGGTATTGCCATTCTTATTTACTGTGCCTACTTTGTGTTGCGTGGCAGTTTTACAGATATAGATAAGCGTGCAAGAGTAACTGCCGTGTACAATATTTTTGCTTTTGCCATGTTATTTCCTACCATCTGGATTATTCCCAGATTGGTGGGGAGTTTGCACCCCGGCGCTCCGGGGAGCGACAGCGGAAATCCTGCTTTGAATTTTAAAGATATTGATGCACGTTTGCGAATGGTATTTTATCCAGCTGTTATTGGATGGACATTGCTGGGTATTTGGATTACCACATTAAAAATCAGGATAGCGTTACTAAAAGAAAAAGAATTACTCTGATGCAAAAAATTATTACACTGTTAATGCTGTTGACTATTTCTTTAAGCACATTTGCTCAAACTGAGCAACCGCAAATGGCTGATGCCATGCGCAGCAATGGAAAGATTTATGTGGTGGTGGTAGTTTGCTTGTTGATATTGTTTGGATTAATAGGTTATGTATTTCGCATTGATCGCAAGCTCACAAAGCTTGAACAAAAGAAGGATTGATTTTAATTGCTATAATAAAAACTAAAAACGATTGTTATGTCAGCTACTTACAGCTTTTTTGGCGCCGTTGAAAAAAGTTTCGATAAGGCCGCCGCTTTTACCAAATGGGATAAAGGTATCCTTAGCCAAATAAGGGAATGCAACAGTGTTTATCAAATGCGATTCCCTGTAAAGATGGATAATGGAAGTATTGAAGTTATTGAAGCCTACCGTGTGCAGCACTCACACCACAAAGCCCCATGCAAAGGCGGTATCCGTTTTGCCATGAGTGTAAACCAGGATGAAGTAATGGCACTTGCAGCATTGATGACATATAAGTGTGCCATCGTAAATGTTCCGTTTGGCGGCGGTAAGGGGGGTATAAAAATTGACCCACGCAAACACAGTGCTTATGAGCTTGAAAAAATTACCCGTCGTTATACTGCAGAACTTGTAAGAAAAAATTTCATTGGCCCCGGCACAGATGTACCTGCACCTGATTACGGAACAGGTGAGCGTGAAATGGCATGGATAGTTGACACCTATGCTTCACTCAAACCCGGTGAACTGGACGCTGCAGGTTGTGTAACTGGTAAACCCATTACTCAGGGCGGTGTACGTGGCCGCAGAGAAGCAACCGGCCTTGGAGTTTTCTATGGCATCCGTGAAGTGTGCAATATGGAAGATGTAATGAGTAAACTTGGTTTAACAACCGGCCTAAAAGATAAACGTGTTATTGTACAGGGCTTGGGTAATGTGGGTTATCACTCTGCAAAATTTTTCCAGGATGCAGGTGCAAAAATTGTTGGACTTGCTGAGTATGAAGGAAGCATTTACAATTATGACGGCTTGGATGTGGATGCAGTTTTTCTGCATCGCAAAGCCACAAAGTCTATTTTAAATTTCCCCGGCGCTACAAATTGTGTTAAAAATACTGATGCATTGGAACTGGATTGTGATATCTTAATACCGGCCGCTTTGGAAAATGTAATTGATGGTGATAATGCACCAAGAGTAAAAGCAAAAATAATTGGTGAAGCAGCGAACGGACCTTTGACTCCTGAAGCAGATGATAAATTTGCAAAACGTGGTGTACTGGTTATTCCTGATATGTTTTTGAATGCAGGAGGTGTAACCGTTTCTTATTTTGAGTGGCTAAAAAACTTGAGCCATGTACGTTATGGCCGTTTGGAAAAACGTTTTACTGAGAATCAGAATAACGCCATCATTGCACAAATTGAAGGCACTACTGGTAAGAAAGTTGATGAAAATATTAAGAAAGAATTTTTACAGGGCCCTGATGAAGAAGACCTGGTATATAGTGGTCTTGAAGAAACGATGATTAATGCTGTAAATGAAGTGATGGATTGCTGGAAAGCCAATCCTGAAATTCCTGATATGCGTACAGCAGCGTATGTGGTTGCAATTAATAAAGTAGCAACCAGCTATGCAGAGTTGGGCATTTTCCCGTAACAAAAATTTCAACAGTATTAAACTTAAAAATCCCGTTACACTAGTAATGGGATTTTTTTTGTTGATGCGATTAGAAACTAAAAATTAGAGAAGGTTTGTATTAGAACAAAGAAGATAAATTGTAACCCTTAGACCTATTGGAAATGGGACCTCAACTGGTGCGATGCAAAAACGCTACCTCGTGTGTACAAAAGCCCGTCTCAAAAAATGTCTTTCTCTTTCAACAAAGGGGGCGGCAAAGCGTGTAATTTTAGTTTTCACTACGAAACTGTTCATAAGTTGTTAAATGTGGGTGGCGGGTAGGTATGAAATGATGGCAGCTTCGTTACTTTACAAAATAAAAGGCACGGGGTTTGATCCCATTGTGCTGATACATAAACCAGGAATACAATGAAAGCGAAACACATTTTACTCGTTATCCTTATTAGTGCGGTTACAGGTGTTGGCAGCGCATACCTGTATGGAAAGTACAACAACAAATCAGTAAGCTACAGCCAATCACAGATACCTGCAAATTATGCAGGATTATTTGACGGTGGCAGCGGTGCCCCAAGTGGCCCTGTAGATTTTGAAGCTGCGAGTGCCAGCAGCATACCTGCAGTAGTACACATTAAAACAAAAACCAATCCCACACAAACAAACAATATGCAACGCAGGCGTAGCCCGTTCAGCGATTTGTTTGGTGACGATTTTTTTGATGATTTCTTTGGTGGCCGTGGTAATAACGTTCCACAAATGGCAAGCGGCAGTGGTGTATTCATCAGTGGTGATGGTTATATCGTTACCAACAATCATGTGATTGATGGTGCAGATGAAATTACTGTTACACTCAACAATAAAAAACAATTCAAAGCCAAACTGGTAGCAACGGATGCCAATACAGATTTAGCAGTAATTAAAATTGAAGGCAATGGCTATCCTTATTTGCTCTATGGTAATTCTGATGATGTTAGAGTAGGTCAATGGGTATTGGCTGTTGGTTATCCTTTAACCTTGGAAACTACAGTTACGGCTGGTATTGTGAGTGCCAAGTATCGTTACCTCGGCGTTAATCAGCGTAAAGCAAAACCCGGTGCTAACACTGTTGAAAGTTTTATTCAAACTGATGCAGCAGTTAACCAGGGCAATAGCGGTGGTGCGTTGATTAACACCAGTGGTCAGTTAATTGGTATTAATGCAGCCATTGCATCACCCACAGGTTCTTATGCAGGTTACTCATATGCAATTCCTGTAAATATTGTAAAGAAAGTAGTGGATGATTTGATAAAGTTTGGAACAGTACAGAGAGCTTATCTGGGTATTCGCCCTGCAATTAATACAGATGCAGGAGTTGATTCACAAACAAAAGATGGTGACGGTGTAGAGATTGGTGAAATACTTGCCAAAAGTGCTGCTGAAGAAGCGGGTTTGAAAAAAGGAGATAAGATTGTTAAGCTTGACAATAAAACCGTGAGTACATGGACAGAGTTAACGGGAACTGTTGCCAGCTACCGACCCGGTCAAAAAATAAATGTTACTTACATACGCAATGGAAAAGAAGCAAATGCAGCACTTACATTGAAGAACAGTGCAGGTAATACAGATGTTGTTACTACATCCGTATTAGATAAACTGGGAGCAGAGTTTGTTACACTTGACAGTAAGAAAGCAAAAGAATATGGAATTGATGGAGGTGTAGTTGTTAACTCAATTACTGATGGATTGATTTCAGAAAACACAGTAATGAAAAAAGGATTTATCATTATACGTGCAGGCAGCAAAACAATTAAAACAGTTGATGATTTAAAAAGTGCTTTGAGCAGTGCGGGTAACAGTATAATACTTGAAGGAATTTATCCTGGCTACGAAGGTGTTTATACTTATGCCATTAATGATTTAAACAGGAATGAACCATAGTTTAGATAGTTATCAAAATAAGAACGGGGCGCCTTGGCGCCCCGTTTCTTTTTCGTCTGAATTATTTATGCAAGATTAAATAACCCCATGGTGCAATTGTAAACTGTTCAGTAATGCTGTGTTCGTTACCTGTAAACAAATCAATAAACGAACCTGCTAATCTTGTATCATTAATTTGAAACTTAACTTTTTGATTGGAAAAATTGAGAATAGTAATTACCTCTCTTGTACCTGCCTTTCTTACAAAAGAAAACAACTCATCAAGCTGCGTGGTGGCAATGCGCCATGTAATTACACTTCGGCTGGCTGCTTTCAAAGCAGGATGTTTTTTGCGAAAGCGTAAAAGTGTTTGATAAAATGTATGCAGCTTAGGAGTAGCCTTCCACTTTATTTCATCTTTATCAAAGAATGCAAGGCGTTTTTGATTTGGCAATTCCTGTCCGCTATAAATTAGAGGAATTCCATTCCACATACTGCAAAACACGGCAAATGGTATTGCAGCATCACCATATTTTTCATACTCTGTGCCGTTCCAACTATTTTCGTCATGATTGGTTGTGAAAAAAGAGCGGATATGTTTGTATGGTTGTTTGAGCTGATAACCGCCCAACGCATTATCCAGCAAAGCAAGTTTGCTTTTGGTTTTATAAAATGTTTCGCTGATGTGCATCCAATGCCAACTATAACTTACATCAAAAGCAGATGCATAAGATTCATCGCCACCCCACTGATCAAACTCCCCAAGCCAAAACAATGGGCGAACAGCGTCTAACTCTTTCCTGGCCTGCAACCAAAAATCCAAAGGTACAAGCATCGCCATATCACATCGGAAACCGTCAATATCACATTCTTCCACCCAAAATTTCATAGCGTCAATCATTGCTTCACGTAGAGCAGGGTTGTTAAAGTTGAGATGAATTACATCTTCCCAATTTTCAACAGGAGGTTTGAAAGTACCGTCAGCATTTTTGGAATAGTACTCAGGGTGCGCTAACGTCCATTCATGATCCCAGCCTGTATGATTGGCCACCCAGTCAATAATCACTTTCATGCCCATCCCGTGAATTTGCTGAACGAGGGATTTAAACTCATCTATTGTTCCAAACTCTGGATTAGTTTGCACATAGCTGCTGCAGGCGTAATAGCTCCCCAATGTACCTTTTCTGTTCTTTATGGAAATAGGAGTAACGGGCATGAACCAAATCACCTCAACACCCATGTCTTTCAGACGGGGCAAATGCTTGGCGAATGCTTTAAATGTCCCCTCTTTAGTGTATTGCCGAAGGTTTACTTCATAAATATTTGTAGTAGCAACCCAGTCGGGCATAAGTGCATCAGTCAGTATCATGATTCGTAATTGGGGCAATAATACGAAGCTTGAGACAAACAGATATTATTCTGATCGTTGTCAAACTTTTACCTTTGCTCTTTGTTTCCATATTATGAAGAAATTTGATGTTCCGAATATTTACAGAAGTTCACTGCTTACTGCTATTAAAAACAAGCGTAAGAATGATGACAAGCTAAAGAAAGATTTTACTCCTACCCTTTTGGATTTGGGTAGCATTCAGTTTTATATAGCCCGGCATTTTGGTTTTTGTTATGGGGTGGAAAATGCTATTGAAATTTCATTTAAAACAATTGAGCAAAATCCCGGAAAGCGTATTTTTTTATTGAGTGAAATGATTCACAATCCGCAGGTAAATGCTACACTCAAAGAAAAAGGGGTTAATTTTTTACAGGACACTGACGGCAAACAGTTAATCCCTTTTGAACAATTAACAAAAGAGGATGTCGTAATTATTCCTGCTTTTGGTACTACTTTGGATATTGAACAAATGCTGAAAGAAAAAGGTATTGCTACTGAACAGTACAATACAACCTGTCCTTTTGTAGAAAAAGTTTGGAACAGAAGTGAGCAAATTGCACAGAAAGGATATTCAATAGTTATTCATGGTAAACCCAAGCATGAAGAAACAAGAGCCACGTTTTCTCATGCAAGTTCGCACACAGCATCTGTTATTGTAAATGATATGAAAGATGCTGTTGAACTGGGCAAATACATTACAGGCGAAAAACCTGTTGAACAGTTCTATGAAGAGTTTAAAGGTTTGTATTCAAAAGGATTTGATGTTGAAAAAGATCTGCAGCGTTTTGGTGTGGTAAATCAAACAACACAACTGGCAAGTGATACACAAGCAATTGCTGAATATTTGAAAGAGTTGATGATGAAACATTATAGTTTGTCTGAAACAACTATCGGGGAGCGCTTTGCCGATACACGAGATACACTTTGCTATGCCACTAATGATAATCAAACTGCAGTTGCTGGATTACTGGAAACAGAAGCTGATATAGCAATTGTTTTGGGTGGTTACAATAGTTCCAACACCACACATTTGGTTGAATTATGTGAATTGAAATAGCCCACTTATTTTATTAAGAGAATTGATAAAATAGTTTCAGCTACAGAAATCATGCACTTCAATTTTCATGATAAGCAGGAATATCTTACAAAAGATTATTTCCCTGCAAAAGATCCTGTCAAAATTCTTATCACCAGCGGCGCCTCTTGTCCTGATTCTTTAGTTGAGGCAGTAATGAAAAAGATTTGTGAGTTAAGAGATGTTAAGTTTGAAGAAGACTCTTTACTTCAGCAATTTCAATAAATCATTTCATTCGATACATACAGTAAGCGTGAGTTTCAGGCTTTCAATTAATCGATATTGATATACTTAAATTAAGAAACCCCCGTAAGGGGGTTTCTCTCTCTTCTTCGGTTTTATTTGGTTTTTCATGTCCCAAAGATGTTTATTGAATTAATATTCTTTCTACAACCTGTTCGCCGCTTCCACGTGCATTTACACGCAACATATACATACCAGGCTTGAGGTTGGTCAACTTAAGATTTCTTGTATTTAAACCGTTCCAGCGCTGAATAAGCTTTCCTGTAAAGTCTTCCAGTGCTACATCTACAACACCTACACCTTCAGGAATAGCAACATTTGTTGTACCACGGCTTGGGTTTGGATAAACACTAATAAACAATGCTGTTAAATTGTTGCGTACGGCTTTTATCTCAGAGTAAATTGATTTTCCATCAAGATCAACCTGGCGAAGTCTGTAATAAGTGACTCCATTAGGGAGATTTTCATTATCATCAAATGAGTAGATGATATTTCCAGCGCTGTTTCCTCCGGGTGCTTTTGAATCAACAAATGCAATTGTTTTGTATGTACCATTTACTGCACGACGTTGAATTTCAAAACCATCATTGCTAATTTCACTTTCAGTTTCCCATGTTAATGCTACTTTACCTGTTCGCTTTGCTGCATTAAAATTCTTAAGAGATACAGGAAGTGTTCCACAAGACGGTTTGAATAAAGCATAATCACGTTGATTAAGACCTGTAAGATCAAGAACAACCACAACAGGTTGATCAATTGTTAATCCTTGATTACCAGAATATAAAGCTGGCCCATATCCAAAACTTTGACCAGCAAGAAGTGCTTGCGGGGTTGTTTCTGAAAACACTTCAACATCACCTGCACTTAATGATCCGCTTGCATCAACATCACGATAAACTTTATAGGTGTACTCAATAGATTGGCTTGTATTGTTATTAGTAACTGTAAACTGGAATCTGCGTTGAGTTATTCCGTCTATAAGAGAACACGGTGTACTACCAATAACTTGAGGGTAATTAAATGCATAAGACTGACCGCATATAACACAATGAGGAGTCCATTGAGATGTTATTGATCCTTGGCTTGACCATACATCTGCTTTAATACTAACACCTGCACCACATATTTGATTAGGAACAGATACTTGTAAATTATTAAGTGTTACAGAAAAGAATCCATCCGGTTGAACAGCACCGATTAAAACTGTGTAACCACTGCCTAACATTACTCCGCCTCCGGGATAGTTTGCAGAAGAGATTACACTCTGAGTCGATGCGTCAAATGCAATATTCAAAAATGGTAAAGGTCCAGTACCATTTAATTTTAAATCGGCCAACTTTGGTGATTTGTTTACAGTGGATGTCCCTGTAGAAGAACATTTCCAGTAATCAGGGTAATCAACTTCTTTCCAAGCTTGGATAACAACGGTTTTATTTCCACCATTATTATGGAGCATGAAATTGAGGTTAAAATTAACGCTACAATCCAAACCACTTTGCACTGTACTATTAATAGTAATAACGACATCTTTAACAGTACATTGTCCATTCGCCGTTTGTGACAAAGCAAATGACACAAAAAGAGTAAGGATAAGTAATAACTTTTTCATAAAAAGGTTTTTTTAGGTTTACAAATAAAACTTTGGTGATTCTGATAGGACACCTTTTGAAAAAGTTCATCATTGGGATATAGGTGACTAATTGATCCGTAAAATATGATGGATCTAAATGTTCACAGGAAAATGGTTAAGTATACCAGAATAAAAACTTGAAAGTTGATTTAGGATAAAGGAGTCTAAGTTGAATTCGAAGGATATAGGTGAATGAGACTTTAAAAGTAGAATGTATTTTTTACTTTTACAAGTAATTTGTACTATTTTAATATAATTATTTATACTTAAAAAAGATAAGC
>JBKCJY010000090.1:0-14533 GCA_046301455.1 Chitinophagaceae bacterium
AAGACAAACCTATCTTGATGCAACATGGTATAAAAACAATCCGAAAGCTGAAGGTGTAAACCTTTCATTAAAATACTGGAATGAATTGCAGAATATGCCGCAGTTTTTTGAAGCAGGTGATAAATGGAATGTGCTGCGTGCCGATAAAATTGGTGATGAGTTTGGCGTGCAATATGTAATTAAAGCAGGTGGCAACGAGTATCAGCGTATTACTGATATGAAAAATACAAATGCGTGGTTTGTATTGCCGCTTAATTATCCCACAGCAATGGATGTTGAAGACCCGCATGATGCACGCTTTGTCTCTCTTACTGATATGAAACATTGGGAAATGGCTCCTGCTAATGCTTCGATGTTTGAAAAAACAGGTATCAACTTTTGTATAACCACCAGTGATTTGCGTGATGTAAAACAATTTATGGCAAATCTCCGCAAAGCCATTCAATATGGTTTGAGTGAATCAAAAGCACTGGAAGCGCTCACTAAAAACCCTGCAACCGTATTAGGTGTGTATGATATAGTGGGAAGTTTGGATGCAGGTAAAATTGCAAATTTCATTATTACCAGCGGCCCGGTGTTTAATGAAAAAACAGTTATCTACCAAAATTGGATACAGGGAGAAAAATATGCAGTAAAAGAAGAAGCGTGGACGGATGTAAAAGGAATTTATAATCTCATTGTGTATACTCCAGCTGGAAATAAAAATTTTACGCTTGATGTAAAAAGCAGCACAGCTGCGAATGTTATAGGGAAAGATACAGTAACAGGCCGTTTTACTTTTGATGGCAAACAGGTAAAATTAAATTTTCCTGATGCAAAAGGAAGTCGTAACAACATACGCCTCAGCGGTATTGCTAATGATAAAATTTGGAGTGGTTTGGGTGATGATGCTAATGGAAGCCGCTTTACCTGGACTGCATCTTTTGTAAAAGAAGCTGAAATAAAAACTGACAGCACAAGAGCTCCAGCTGCGCCAAAAGTGGGCAAGTTAACTTATCCGTTTAACGGTTATGGTTTTGAAACAATGCCCAAACAGGAAACGATCATCATTAAAAATGCAACCGTTTGGACAAATGAAAAAGAAGGCATCCTTCAAAACACAGATGTGCTGATTAAAAACGGAAAGATTGCAGCTATTGGCAAAAATTTAACTGAAGCAGGTGCAAGAGTTATTGATGGTACAGGTAAACATCTTACCGCAGGTGTTATTGATGAACACTCACATATTGCTGCGGCATCAATTAACGAAGGCGGACAAAGTGTAACATCAGAAGTACGCATAACTGATAATTTAAACCCTGATGATATTAATATCTATCGCCAGTTAAGCGGTGGTGTTACATCATCACACATCTTACATGGATCAGCCAATACAATTGGCGGACAAACACAACTTATCAAACTCCGCTGGGGAGCTAATGCTGAAGAATTAAAATTTCAGGGTTGGCCCGGCTTTATCAAATTTGCTTTGGGTGAAAATGTAAAACGTACATCAGCCCAACAGAACAACCGCTTCCCTGATACACGCATGGGTGTGAGTCAGGTATTAATTAATGCATTTACACGTGCAAAAGATTATGAGGCAGAATGGAAGAAATATGATGAAGAGAAAAGGAAAAATCCTAAAGCCATTGCACCACGCAGAGATCTTGAATTGGATGCATTAGTTGAAATCATCAACAAAAAACGTTTCATCACCTGTCACTCGTATGTACAGAGTGAAATCACTGAGATGATTCGTGTTGCAGAAAAATTTGGTTTCACCTTAAACACCTTTACACATATTCTGGAAGGTTACAAGGTGGCAGATAAAATGAAACAGCATGGCGCAGCTGCTTCTACTTTCAGTGATTGGTGGAATTATAAAATGGAAGTAGTTGATGCTATTCCTTACAATGCAACTATCATGCAGCGTGCAGGCGTTCTAGTAGCCATTAATTCAGATGATGCAGAGATGGCCCGCCACCTTAACCATGAAGCCGGTAAGAGTATAAAATATGGCGGCATGAGTGAAGAAGATGCATTAAAGATGGTTACACTTAATCCGGCAATTATGCTTCATGTAGATGATAAAGTTGGAAGTATAAAAGTGGGCAAAGATGCTGATGTTGTTTTGTGGAGTGATAATCCATTAAGCATTTACTGCAAAGCAATGTATACCATTGTTGATGGCATTTTATATTACGACAGAGTTAAAGACGAGCAAATGCGTGTTGAGATTGCAAAAGAACGGGCAAGATTAATAGCAAAAATGATTGGAGAAAAGCGCATAGGTGCTCCTGTTGTTCCATTTGCACCAAGTATGGAAATCATGCATACCTGCAGTGAGCATAATCACAAACATGGTTTACTGGTTGTAGAAGCAGAAGCACAAAATCAAAATGGTAACGATTAAAATTAAATTGTATGAAACAAATACTATCTATCATATTTTTCTTTCTGGCAGCAATTGCTGTAAAAGCACAGGATGATGTTTATCCTGCTAAAGAAAACAAAGGCGTTTTCTATATTCAAAACGGAACGGTACATGTAGGTAACGGACAGGTAATTGAAAATTGTATCATTAAAATTTCCGATTCAAAAATTACCGAAATAGGAGCAGCAGTTCAAATACCCGCAGGCGCCAAAGTAATTGATGCAAAAGGAAAACATGTATATCCGGGCTTAATTCTCAGCATTTCACAGTTGGGTCTTGTTGAAGTAAGCAGTGTACGTGCTACAGTTGATGCCACTGAAATTGGCGTAATGAATACAAGCATCCGTTCCATTGTTGCCTACAATACTGATTCTAAAGTAATCAACACGTTAAAGTCAAATGGAGTGCTATTGGCCAACATAACACCGCAGGGTGGTACTATCAGCGGTTCTTCTACTGTTGTGCAGTTGGATGCATGGAACTGGGAAGATGCACTTTATAATGCTGATGGTGCAATGCATTTAAATATGCCTTCTTTGTTTTTCAGACCTAACCCGTTTGCAGCATTTTTTGGCGGTGCAGAAACAAGAAATGCAAGTGATGTGGTAAAAGAGGGTTTAGTAAAAATTGAAGAGATCAAAAATTTCTTCCGTGAAGCAAACGCTTACCATAAAGAAACATCACATAGTGCAGTAAATCTCAAATTTGAGGCAACCAAGAAACTGTTTAATAAAAAACAGAAACTATTTGTCCATTGTGATATTGTGAAAGAGATGCTGGTTGCAATTGATTTTGCAAAAGAATTTGGATTTGATGTTGTAATCGTAGGCGGTAGTGAAAGTTTTTTGATCCCTAATTTATTAAAGCAAAATAATATTTCTGTTATACTTAGTCAGCGTCATGCATTACCTACAACACAGGATGATGATGTTGACTTACCGTACAAATCAGCCACTTATTTGCAAAATGCCGGCGTTTTATATGCTATTAATGATGAAGATGGGCAAACACGTGGTCGAAACCTGCCTTTTAACGCAGGTACTGCGGCGGCATATGGCATTACAAAAGAACAGGCGTTGAGCGCCATTACACTTAATGCTGCAAAAATTCTGGGCATTGATCAGATCACCGGATCAATTGAAGTTGGTAAAGATGCCAACATCGTTATTAGTGAAGGAGACATTCTGGATATGAGAACCAGTATTATTACAAATGCATTTATACAGGGCAGGCAGGTAAGCCTGATTGATAAACACAAGCAATTGTATGAACGTTACAAATCAAAGTATTCAATAAAATAAAAACTGACCTGCTAAACCTCGCTTTTGAAAGAGCGGGGTTTTTTTATGGCATACTATGAAAAATAATTTTTCGTTGTATTTTAGCGTATCAATCCACTTTTTCTATGAAGAATATTCTTATCGTTTCAATGCTCTCAATTTTAATTTCGGCAGGTTGCCGTAAACGCACAGAAGCTCCTTCTGTTTCAAGTGTACTTATTGAAAAAGAATGGCGGGTTAGTTTTGCAAGAGATTTCAGCGCTGTTTATACGCTTTTACTGAGTGGTTATAAATTCACGTTTACTTCTGATGGTAAAATGAAAGTAAATGATGGCATTACAACATACAACGGTACCTGGAGTGAAAATCAAAATGACCGCACCATTACATTTGATATTTCATCAACTCAATTTCAACTTGACTTTATAAGTCAGGAATGGAAAGTGAACAACGCTACTTTAACCGGTGTCAATCTTAAAGACGATCTCGCCACTACAAACCAGGAACTGCGGTTTGTTGTGTTTTAAATCAAGTCAGTTTGGGATAATCAAAAAACAAAAACGTTTTTTCAGCTTTTGAAAATGAGCTCCACTTTTTTATTTTCGCCTGCACAGCAAATACTGCACAGGTAGGCATATCATCAATAGTTACGTTTGTTAAACTGTTTGCAAATTCTGTAATGCCGGGGTTGTGTGCAAATATTGCCGCATGTTCTATTTCATCACTTAACGTTTCAATTACTTCAATAAAACGCTGTGGTGGCGCCAGGTAGAGTTCTTCCTTCAAAATTCTTTGTTCTTTCTTTGCATCAAATACTTCCATAAAAGCCGCACATGTTTTTCTTGCACGGTTTGCTGTACTTGTTACAAACGCATCTATCTGAATATTTTTTTTCAGTAACCGTTCAGCCATTTCAGGTGCATCTTTTTTGCCACGTTCATTAAGTGGACGGTCAAAATCATTCATTCCTGAATCAGCCCAACTGCTTTTTGCATGACGTATAAGAATCAATGTTTTCATATGTTTTGTATACAGTCTTTCATTACTTGATGAATTGAAATTAGCATATGCTTATTATTATTTCATAACAGGTGAATAAATAAACATCATATAAAGGAAAGATAAAAAAATGAAAACCACCAACTTCATATTGGTGGTTGATTCTCTTAACCTGAAAATGATTTTAAAGACGGTGATGTTTTCTCGACAAAAATTCAGCCAAAAACTAATTGTTAAGTGCAAGCACTTAATATCCTCTCACATTTTTTCCGTCGAGGTAGTTGAGGAATGCTTTATTGCAAACCTTGTTACCGCCTGGTGTGGGATAATTACCTGTAAAATACCAATCACCAGTATTGGTGGGGCAACTTGCATGTAGGTCTTCAATATTTTGATAAATTACCTGAACAGGAATTTCGAAACCTGCAGGTGTAATTAATTGTGCAATCTTATCGCTTATTTCTTCCGTTGTAAATGATTTGTACAGTCGGCGAACAACATTTTCAGTGTGCAGTTGATTGTTACGTGCCATCTCTTTGATGGTATCTTTAATTTCATCTATCAAAGATTCCTGACCACGCTCTTTGAGTAATTCAATAGCTGCTTTAAAAGCTACAAAATCACCCATCTTACTCATATCAATACCATAACAATCAGGATAGCGTATTTGGGGAGCACTGGATACAATAATAATTTTCTTAGGCTTCAATCTTCCAAGCATCCGGACAATACTTTCTTTTAAAGTAGTACCACGCACAATAGAATCATCAATCACTACTAAAGTGTCTTCCCAATTTCGAACAGTGCCGTAAGTAACATCATACACGTGCTGCACCATTTCATTACGGTTACTGTCTTCAGTAATAAACGTCCGAAGCTTTACATCCTTAATAGCAATTTTTTCCTGGCGAATTTTCCGGTTTACCATTTCACTCAGCTTCTCTTCATCAAAATCATTACCCCAGCTCATGATGCGCTGCACTTTGATTTGATTGAGGTAATCTTCCATACCTTTTACTAAACCATAAAACGCTACTTCTGCAGTATTGGGAATGTATGAGAAGATGGTATTTTTTAAATCGTAATTAATATGCTCCAGTACACGCTTACTCAGTTTGTGACCGAGAGTGATACGTTCACGATAAATTTTTTCATCACTGCCACGGCTGAAATAAATTCGTTCAAATGAACAGGCTCTACGTTCTTTGGGCTCCATTATCTTTTCAACAGCATAATCACCATTGGGATTTACAATTAATGCCTGTCCCGGCATCAGTTCCAACACTTCATTTTCCCCCACATTAAATGTCGTTCTGATGGCTGCACGTTCGCTTGCTGCAACAATTACGTCATCATTAATATAATAGTACGCCGGTCTTATTCCATGTGCATCACGAATAACAAAACCACTTCCATTACCCGTCATTCCTCCCACTGTAAAACCACCATCAAACAACGGTGTTGCTTTTTTAAGCAAGTTGCAAACAGACGGGCTGTTGGGGCTTTGTTCATCTTCCTTCACTAAAAAATGATGCATTACTTCCATCATCGCTGCCAAATCACTCTGGCGTTGAAACTCTCCCGGATCAATATTCACCAATCCAAACAACTCTTCAGTATTTACTAAATTAAAATTACCGGCAAGTGCCAGATTTCTTGATGGATGTGTGTTCCTTTTGATGAAGGGATGGCAAAACTCAACATTGTTTTTGCCCTGTGTGCCATAACGAAGATGACCCAGCATTACTTCTCCCAAAAATGGAAAATGTCCTTTCATTAAACCAGGGTGCTGTTTAATATCCGGCTGATATTTTTCCAGCTCATTAATTTCCTGTCCAATCTTATGAAAGATATCTGCAATGGGTTGTTGGGCGCTGCTTCTTGTGCGGCTAAGAAAAGGATAACCAGGCTCTACATCCAATTTGACAGCCGCAATACCTGCACCATCCTGCCCACGGTTGTGCTGCTTTTCCATTAACAGGTACAGTTTGTTTAAACCGTACAGTGCTGAACCGTATTGTTTTTGATAATAGGAAAAAGACTTACGTAAACGAATGAAGGCCAGGCCGCATTCGTGTTTAATTTCATCACTCATGGTATAAAGAGAAAAGAGCCGTTTGAAATAGAAAGCGCAAATGTAAAATTCATTTCTTACATAAACACATTAAATCAGGTTTTGAAAGACCTGAATCAGAACAATAAATTTTCAGCACTTCTTTACAAGTCCGGAAACCCTATAGATTTAGGCCGGATCTCAATTCAAAACCGTTTCAGGATGCAAACTCTCCGCCAGCCACAAAAACTCTTTCACAAACACATCAATTGGTTTTTGATAGCTGGTATCCAGCAAATTACCTTCTGCATCAAAACGCTTGTCCACATTTCCCACTACCAGCATATGCGGGCTTGCAATACCATACAATGCATTAATCAATAACTGCATTTGCTGCGTAGCACGCATACCGCCCATAATGCCGGTGCTTGCAGTAACTATACCAAATGCTTTATGACTTTGCTTGGGATAATGGTCCAGCAAATTTTTCATAGCCGGTGTGTAGCTGCCATTGTATTCAGGCGTTACAAGAATAAACGCATTGGCCCCAAACATACGTTTGCTCAAAGGTTTAAATTCACTCGGTGTTGTTTCCACACTGGTAAATACATGCTGCAGCATAGGCAAATTCCATTCACGCACATCAATGATGTTTACGTTGTGCTGCGTATGTTCACTTAAGAATTTTTGCAGAAATAAAGCAACACGTTGTGTTACACTGTTATCCCTTGGACTTCCTGTTATTATTTCAATATTCATATTTATTCAATTATTACGTTCAATTCATTTCCGCCAGCCAATATTTTTGAAACCGGGCATGCTTTGGCTACTTGTGCCAGTCTTTGTTTTTATTCATCACTCAATTGATTTTCAAAATGCAATGTTCTTGTGATGATACTTTTTTCTTTTTCACGAACTAATGACACATCCACTTTTATTTCAGCCACATTCCATTGCTTGTGATTGGTGTACATACGAAGTGTCACCAACGTGCAACTGGCGAGTGATGCTTCCAGCAATTCATCAGGAGTTGGAGCTGTATCTTTTCCACCCAATGCTTCCGGTTCATCAGCAAAAAAGGAATGTCTCCCATTACTGTGCATTACCCTGTAATTTTCTGCGCCTATTGTTGATTGTACCATGCTCTTAATTTAAAATGCCAAATTTTCCTGCATTAAAATCATTAATTGCATCCATAATTTCCTGTTGTGTATTCATTACAAACGGACCATAAGCGGCCACAGGTTCATTAATGGGTTCACCACTTAATAAAAGTAAATGTGTTTCATTGTTTGTTTCAATGATGATGGATGTGCCTGCATTTTCAAAAAAAAGTATATCACCTTCTCTTGCTACCTCCTGGCTATTTATATGAACTGGTCCTTTGAGTATAAGAATAGAAGTATTATCACCGTCTGTAACGGTTAATGAAAAATCAGCATCCCTTTGTGCATACAAATCAAAAATATTGATGCGTGTAAATGTTTTTGTATGAGCTTTTACGCCATCAAGTTCACCAGCTATTACACGGATTTTTCCTTTGTTATTTGCAATAATTACTTCAGGAATGTCTTTTGCATGAATATCCTGATATGCAGGCGGTACATTTTTGTATTGCGCCGGTAGGTTTACCCAAAGCTGGGCACTGTGCAGTACGCCACCTTTTTTGCTGAACTCTTCTTCATGAAATTCTTTATGCAAAATGCCTTTGCCCGCCGTCATCCATTGAACATCTCCTGCAAAGAGTTTGCCTTTGCCGCCACTACTGTCTTCATGCGCCAATGCACCTTCCCACAAAATGCTAACGGTTTCAAATCCTTTATGCGGATGCACATCCACACCACGTGGATGGATGGTGGGCAATAACTGCCATGGCTCCACATAATCCAGCATGAGGAAAGGGCTCACGTCTTTCCACATATCCCTGCTGATGTAGGGTTTTACTTTAAATCCATCGCCCACCATGTGCGGAGGCGATGCTTTACGTATGTATTTAATCGCTTTGTTCATACTGATTCCTAATTATAACAACAGAATAGCTGTTCTGTTTAAAAATAAAACCTGTGAGCAGTTATACTCACAGGTCGTTTCACTTACAAATGTGAGTTGAATTAATTCTGCTGAATGAATTGCACATTCAACTGCAGTTTTACATCATCGCTTACTACAACTCCGCCAGCTTCAGTTACTGCATCCCAGCTCAATCCAAATTCTTTACGCTTGATTTTTCCTTCTGCTTCAAAGCCCACTTTCTTTTGTCCCCATGGGTCAACCATTGCACCATTGTAATCTGCTTTCAGCTCAACAGGTTTTGTAATATCACGGATTGTTAAATCCCCTTTTAAAACATAACCATCACCGTTTTTAGTTATAGAAGTGGACGTAAATTTCAATTCAGGAAATTTTTCTGCGTTAAAGAAATCATCACTTTTTAAATGACCATCTCTTTGCTCACTTCTTGTATCAAGACTGTTTACATCAGCTGTAAAGCTGATTTGTGCATCGCTGAAATCTTCTTTGTCAGCGGTTAAAGTAGCATCAAATGCTTTAAAACTACCTGTTACATTTGTAATCATCAGGTGTTTTACTTTGAAGAGAATGTCACTGTGTGCGGCGTCAATTTTGTACGTTGCCATTTTGTTTAGGTTTTTTAATTTATAAATAGTTGTTGATTACTTCATTGGTACTTCCATTAAAAGAACTTTTGCATTTTCAGAAGCGGTAACTGTAAAAGCATCTGTCTCACTAATCCCAAGACCATCTCTTTGCGCTAATGCTTCGTTGTTAATAGTTACAGCGCCATCAATAATGAAAGCATACACCCCATTGTCTTTATTGTTTAATTGATAATTGAGAGAAGTGCTTTTATCAAGCAAGCCCATGCTGAACCATGCATTTTGATGAATCCATACACCTTCATCATCTTTTGATGGACTTAATACCTGCAAAAAATTATTTTTCATTTTACTTTCGTCCATGGTTATTTGATCGTAGCGTGGCTGAACATTTTTTTGATTAGGAAATACCCATATCTGCAAAAACTTTACTTCTTTATCACGGTTGGCATTCATTTCACTGTGGCTGATGCCTGTACCCGCACTCATAACCTGTATATCACCCTGCTTAATGATAGTTTCGTTACCCATGCTGTCTTTGTGTTTTAAATCACCACTCAATGGAATTGAAATGATTTCCATATTATCATGCGGGTGTGTACCAAAACCCATACCTGCTGCTACCGTATCATCATTGAGCACACGCAACGCACCAAAGTGAATGCGTGAAGCATCATAATAACCTGCAAAGCTGAACGTGTGATAACTGTTGAGCCATCCGTGATTGGCATGACCTCTTGTTGCTGCTTTATGAAGAACCGTTTTCATATACTTTCTTTTTTATAGTAAAAATTTAATGTACATACATGTATCTGTTTAAAAAAATATCAACTTTCTTTTGCTCTTAATTCTTCTAACAGGTTATTGAGTTTTGTTGCTGATGTTTCATCCATCTCAATTAAACGGGCAAACAAATCATCAATCTTCTTTGTACTCAGTTCAAGAATATTAAAACCCGCTGCTGTGAGTGTCATTACAGTGTGACGTTTGTCATTTGCATCTGTAGCACGCTTCACTAATTTTTTTAAAACAAGCCTATCTAATATCCTTGGTACATTTGAGCTTTTCTCAATCATCCGGCCTGCAATATCCTTTACGCACATTTCATCTGGGCTTTTGCCTTTTAATATTCGAAGCACATTGTATTGCTCATGCGTGAGACCAAATTGCTTTAACTCACGGCTCATCACAGTTTTTAACCACCAGGCTGTATATAAAATATTGAGCCCTGCCTTTTGGGTTTGATTTTTAAATTTCACGCTTTGGATGGCTTCTTCAAGTTTCACAACACAAATGTATGTACATACATGTAATTTTCCAAATTACATCCCGGTCTTCTTTCAAAGCCGGGATTCTTTAACTAATATTTTACGGGAGCCAGGAGTTCTTTAATACCCGGACAAGTGTAATATTCATCATCCAACTGCACAAAAAATGTGGAGGCATTACGGCGGAACCACTTTTCAAGTTCCTTTTCTTTTTTCTCTTCAAGCGCCCTTGTAGCTAATTTGCTATAGTCGTCCTTCATGTTTTCCCGGTGTGGAGCTGTTTTTGAAATCAAATAAATTAAACGTACTCCCTTTTTACCACGCTCATCAGTAAATGCAAATGCTTTTGAATATTCACCGGGTCCAATAGAATCCAAAATGGGGATGATATCTTTTTCAAGCTGATCAATGGTGATGATAGAAGAACCGTCGGCACCCATCTTTCTTCCACCGGTAAATTTGGATTGTTCCTCATCAGAAAACTTACTCACTGCTTCACCAAACTTAATGCGCCCGGCAATTAAACTGGTACGGAGTGTATCTAATTTGTAAATAGCTGCAGCAATATCCGGCTCAGTTATTCTGGGTATTTTTAAAATATGACGGACTGTTACTTCATCTCCGTTACGCATTACACATTGAATAACATGATAGCCGAATTTTGATTTAATAACACGGGAAATTTGGCCTTCCTTTAAACTCATTGCAGTATTAAAAAAAGTAGGATCCCATTGTTTGTCTGTGCGGTTAAGTACATACAAGCCACCTGTTTGTTTACTACCGGGATCATCTGTATAAAGTGATGCAAGTGTTTCAAACTTTTTTTCGCCTGCTTCTACCTGTCTTTTGTACTCCTTTAATTCTTCCTGAGCATACTCTTCCATTTCACGGCCGGCTTTTGGATACACTACAATTTCTCCAATTTCAAGTTCAGTTTCATAAAAACGTAAACTGTCTTTTGGAATGCGGTCGAAATAAATTTTTACTTCAGTGGGAGTGATCTTAATGTTCTCAACAATTTTATTACGCATGTTACCCGCCAGTTTTCCTTCCTTAATCGGTTCTTTCATTTCTTCACGAAACTGGTAAATGGTTTTACCTGTTATTTGTTCAATTGCTTCACGTGAACCGTATTGCTGAATAAAATAACGGATACGGTTATCAATATCTGCTTCAATCTCTTCTTCACTTACAGGGAGTGAATCTTTTTCTGCCTGCAGAGCAAGCATTTTGTTAATAATGAGCTGCTGCATTAAATAGCAATTTGCATCGGGCGGCAAATCAACTTCCTGGCGCCGTGCATCAGCCAATTGATTGTCTACCTCTGATTTCAACACAATACGATCGCCAACCTGCCCGATAATTTTATCTGCTACAATCTTTTTGGGTTGAGCTGTTGCCGCTATTGATGAAAACAAAATTGCAAAGGCAATAAAGACTTTTAGTTTTTGCATGAGTTCAAAAATAAAAGAGATGACGGCTGTTGCAGCATCGCCATCTCTGATTTAACGAATGTTTTTGTTGATGTTAAAGAGTACGTTTTACTTCTTCCTGCTCAAACGCTACAATTGTATCACCATTATTAATATCGCTGAAGTTTTTAATCGTCAATCCGCATTCCATATTATTCACTACTTCTTTTGCATCATCTTTAAAGCGCTTCAAACTTCCCAGCTCTGCAAAAGCACCTTCCTGGCGTGGGTAAACCAATACACCATCACGGAACAAGCGAATCTTCGCATCACGCTTGAGTTTACCTTCTGTAACAAAACATCCGGCTACAGTAGCTTTATCAAACTTATACACTTCACGAATTTCAACTGTGGCAACTTCTTTCTCCTGTATTTGCGGTTCAAGTAATCCTTCCATCGCACTCTTTACTTCTTCAATAGCATTATAAATGATGGAGTAGTTCTTAATCTGCACACCTTCATTCTCTGCCAACTTAGCGGCTTGTGATGATGGACGAACGTTAAAGCCAATCAGGATAGCATCAGATGCACTTGCAAGTGTAACGTCTGCTTCACTAATAGCACCTACTGCACGGTGTACAACGTTCACTGAAATTTCAGGTGTAGATAATTTCTGTAATGAATCCGTTAATGCTTCTACTGAACCATCCACATCACCTTTAATGATAAGGTTGAGTTCCTTAAAGTTGCCCAATGCCAAGCGGCGACCGATTTCATCCAGTGTAATATGTTTCTTGGTGCGAATGCCCTGCTCACGCAAAATTTGTGCACGGCGGTAAGCAATTTCTTTTGCTTCAGCTTCATCCTGATACATCTTAATTTTTTCACCTGCCTGTGGTGCTCCGTTTAAACCAAGAATTTGTACCGGTGTTGATGGCCCAGCTACTTCCACACGTTGGTTGCGCTCATTAAACATGGCTTTTACACGTCCGAAATATTGACCTGATACAATTAAATCGCCTTGGTGTAATGTTCCATTTTGAACAAGGATTGTAGCAACATACCCACGGCCTTTATCAAGCGATGCTTCAATTACTGAACCACTGGCTTCACGGTTAGGGTTTGCTTTTAAATCAAGCAACTCTGCTTCCAGCAATATTTTTTCAAGCAATTTATCAATGTTCAATCCCTTTCTAGCAGAGAGTTCCTGGCTTTGGAATTTACCGCCCCACTCTTCCACTAAAATATTCATTTGCGAAAGCTGCTCATAAATCTTTTGTGGATTGGCTCCGTCCTTATCAATCTTATTTACAGCAAATATCATTGGTACACCGGCTGCCTGTGCGTGGCTGATGGCTTCTTTTGTTTGAGGCATCACTGCATCATCAGCAGCTACTACGATTACTGCTATATCCGTAACCTTGGCACCACGGGCACGCATGGCCGTAAACGCTTCGTGACCCGGCGTATCAAGGAAGGTAATCTTTTTACCACTTTCTGTTTTTACTTCATACGCACCTATGTGCTGTGTAATACCTCCGGCCTCGCCAGAAACTACATTTGCGCTTCTGATATAATCCAGCAACGATGTTTTACCATGATCTACGTGACCCATGATGGTTACAATAGGTGCACGTGGCTGCAGTTCACTTGCATCATCTTCTTCAATCTCTTCTTCCATCTCTGCCTGCTTCTCCATATCAATAAACTGTACTTCAAAACCAAATTCACCTGCTACCAGTTCAATAACCTCCGCATCCAAACGCTGGTTGATAGATACCATCAAGCCAAGTCCGAAACATTTAGCAACAACTTCTGTAGGACTTACATCCATTAAACTTGCCAATTCACTTGCACTGATGAATTCAGTAACCTGCAATACATTGGTTTCATCTCCGCCTTCTGTATGATCGGCAGCATCTTCACGTTTTTGTTTGCGGTATTTTGCTTTTAAACTCTTACCACGGCCGCCTGCACCTGCAAGTTTAGCCTGTGTTTCCCTGAGTTTTTCCTGGATTTCCTTTTCATCAATAACCTTGTCTTCACGTCTTGTAAATGTTGGACGATTACCACCTCCTTGCCTGTTTCCACCACCGCCGCTGCGGTTACCACCACCTTGCTGGCCACCTTGCCTGTTGCCTCCACCTCGATTACCATCGCCGGGACGAGGGCGGTTGCGGTCATCTTCAATAGCGGGAGTTCCTTTTTTATCAATAGGAATACGTTTGCGCTTACGTTTTTCTTTATCTGATGTTGATGGCTTGGGACGTGTTTCAGGATTTACAGGCAAATCAATTTTGCCCAGAATTTTTGGCCCTTCCAGCACTTCGGCCTTAATGTTTTCAATCACTACATCTTCCTCTTCTTCCGGCTCAGCTATTTTTTCTTCAGCCTTTGGCTTTTCTGTTTTTACCTCTTTTGGTTTTTCAACCGCTGGTTCCTCTTTCTTTTTTACAACCTTCTTGGGCCGGGTTGATGTTTCAATTTTAT